>JAEDGN010000040.1 GCA_016297495.1 Coprococcus sp. | reverse complement strand
CTGTCTTTGCCGGCACTGCAGTGCCATAAAACAGCACCTTCTTTTTCATTCAACAGGACTTCAAAGAAGCGATGGTACGCTCTTGCTGCATGTTCACTAAGTACAATATCACGATACAGCTTTTTCATGAATTTCTCCGTTGTCAGCTGTCCTGTTTTAATCTGAACTGACAACTGAGCCACCGTATCCTGGTCGGCTCCGGCTTCCTTTGTAATTCCCAGCATAGATTCATCAAGTACCGGTATCCACAGAGCTTCCACACCCGGAAGTTCCGGATCCGGCATCTGGCTTTTCTCCAGCTCAGTTCTGAAATCAACAATGGTATGTAAATGATGATCATACAGGAGAATCTCCTTATCCCGCTCTGTGAGTCGGATCAACTCACAACTGCGGATAAGCCGCCCTTTTTTTATACTCCGTCCATCCTTCATTGTAAATCCACCCAGATCCCGTACATTCTGAGGTCCTTCCAATGGAATTCTCTCTATTTGATAATTACCCATACACTCTCTTCCCTTCTGAAACGACTTTGCTAAGCTCAGCCTTCGCTTTCATCTCTTTTTTATTAACTGCCGCATGTATACGTAAATGTTAACCTGTATTTTATTGTATCAAAAATAGCATTAAATTTATACTATAAAATTATATGCCTATTTTCTTTCTTTTTTTTAAAAAAGTGGTAGAATAAATTATATATGAATTAACTTCGAGACGGAGGTAGATATATGAACACAAAATTTTGCATTGTCAGTGACGGTTCATGTGATTTACCGGAAAAAGTAACCAGAGAAAAGGATATTAGCGTTGTCCATTTTTATGTTTCTTTTGATGGTGAGAATTATAAGAAAGAAGGACTTGAGATTTCTTTAAAGGATTTCTATCAACAGATGGTTGACAATCCAAAAACCTATCCAAAGACTGCTGCTCCGTCTCCTGATGATTTTTATCAGGTTTTTGAAGCTCGGGTCAAAGAAGGCCATAAAGATATTATCTGTGTATGTATTTCGTCCAAACTAAGTGCTTCTGCTCAGTCTGCCGGAATCGCCCGTGATATGCTTCAGGACACTTATCCTGATGTCAGCGTTACAGTTCTTGATTCGCTGGCCACCACACTGATGCAGGGTGCCTATGTGCTGGAGGTCTGCAGAATGCGTGATGCCGGCTATACATCCGAGCAGACCGCCGGGACGATGCAGACATTGATTAAAACAGGCCGTATTTTATTCACTGTCGGTGATCTGGATTACCTCCAGCACGGTGGACGCATTGGCAAAGTCACCAGCATCGCAGGTACTCTGCTGAATGTCAAACCACTCATTACCCTTCAGGACGGCGAGATTCATTCCTCAGGCATCCGCCGCGGACGCCGAAAATCTCTGTCCGGCGTCATTGATCTGCTCATATCCTACCTGAAAGATAATAATTGTACACCCGATGACTGCCAGATCCTTATCGGTTATTGTCATGACTATGATGAAGCATGCCGTTTCAAAGAAATGACCATAGCGGAATTAAAGAAAATATATGATACCGTCATCCATATTCCAATCTGTCAGATCGGCGCCACCATTGGTGTACATGCCGGTCCCTATTCCATTGGCTACGGTATTATTCATCGAAGCGACCGTCCTTTGAATTCATAATAAAAAATATACTGCTGCATAACGCCCTGCACCCCTTTATATCTCCGGGTTGGAAAGCCACGCCTGTAATGAGCTTCCAGAGCCTGCCGGATATGGGTATCCACAGGAAATGCCTCCAGGTGGTGCAGAGCGAACAGGCAGATACAATCCGCAACTTTCTCTCCTACTCCAAACAATTTCAGCAATTCCTCCCTGGCCTTCTTATAGGGCATCTCCCTGACAGCATTCAGATTCACTTCTCCGGATACAACAGCTTTGGCCGTTCTCACCACGTATTTACTCCGATAGCCCAGATTGCATGCCTTCAGCGCATCTTCATCCAATTCTGCCAATGTCTCCGGTGCAGGAAATGTATAGTAAACCTTACCACTCTCCATCACTTTTCTTTCACCATATTGTTCACAGATATTCCGGATACAGCGGCGGATACGGATGATATTATTCTGCTGGGATATGAGAAAAGATACGATCATCTCCCACAGATCCTGCCTGAGGATCCTGATGCCTGCTCCCATTGCAGCCGCTTGCGTTAAATAGCGGTCATTAGGATTGATTCTGTCTATATATGCAGCATAATCCGTATCCAGATCAAAATATTCCTTCCAGAATCCTTCATATTCTTCTTCAGGACAGTAAAAAGTGCATAAATCCCCCTGCTGTGTGACTTCAAGATAACACCCCGAAGCAATCACACTCCATGTATTCTCATTCACCTGCTCCATCCGGAAACATTGCCCCGAATCACAGATCTGTGCCAGGTTGAAATAACCAATTTTCTTTTCAATCATGTCTTTATTATCCTCAAAAAAGGCTGCCCGGATACTGCGGCAGCCCTTTTGCACATATTAATAATTTTCTTTTCTCACTTCAAAATAACTCTGTGGATGCTTGCACACAGGACATACTTCCGGAGCCTTTGTACCCACAACAATATGACCACAGTTGCGGCATTCCCAGATCTGTACTTCGCTCTTTTCGAATACCTTTGCTGTCTCCACATTGTTGAGCAGTGCTCTGTAGCGTTCTTCATGAGCCTTTTCGATGGCAGCTACGCCGCGGAACTGCTCAGCCAGCTCTGTAAAGCCTTCTTCTTCAGCCTCCCTGGCCATACGCGCATACATATCTGTCCATTCTGCATTCTCACCTTCAGCGGCATGAAGCAGATTCTCTGCTGTATCGCCAAGCTCACCCAAAGCTTTAAACCAGAGTTTTGCATGCTCTTTCTCATTCTCCGCTGTCTGAAGGAACAGAGCTGCAATCTGCTCAAATCCCTGCTTCTTGGCAACAGAAGCAAAATATGTATATTTATTCCTTGCCTGTGATTCACCAGCAAAAGCTTCCCAGAGATTCTTCTCTGTTTTGGTTCCTGCATAAGGATTCTTCTTGACAGGTGCCTCCTCAATCTTGACAAACTTACTGGCCGGCTGTTTACATTTAGGACATTTAAAATCCTCTGTCATCGGGCCCTCATGAATATAACCGCAAATACTGCATTTCCATTTTTCCATGACAATAACCTCCTTTGTGTTAATTGTGGCACAATTTCCGGCATATGTCAAATATTTTTTATGGCCACATCTTTAATCAAGAAATGCCGCAAAATCACTGATCTCATCGATATCCCGCAGCAGATTCTGTCTCTTCTCATCAAACAGCAGAGACTGGTTATAACGGTCATATTTTGCCGATCCATTGTCTCTGATGAATCTGGCACAATATCTGTTCGTATTCAGTTCTGTAATAAATATAACCATTTCCTGACTCTCCCCAAAAGCGGACTCCATAAACAAGAAAGCATTCTCCAGATAAGCAGCGGCTGTTTCAATCAGATTCTTTCTCTCAGCCGTATCCGCTGCAAAAGCAGTTTTGATATAGTAAAAAGCTTCTTCCGGATTCAGCTTTCCATCTTTAATGAGCTGCAGCCTGTATTGCTCCAGTGTCTTCAGAATATTCTTCATGCTCTGAAGCTTCGGCGCATCATATAAGCCCCGCTCTTTATTCAGTTCCAGATCAGCTTCAACCTGCTCAGCCTTCTCGGAAAGAAGCTTTGCCGTACCCGAACCGTCTGCAGGTGCATGGGAAAATGTGAATTTCAGTTCCTTTAATATCTCATAGAGATCACGCACATACAGATCCTTGTCATAAACCTCAGAAAAAACGGCGGTCAGCTTACTGATCAGAATACTGATGACACTCAGTTTTTCATCAAAGGATGCCTTCTGGATCCTGTCGATGGCAGAAGGTTTGACCTTGCCCTGAACAACCGCTTCCACATCGTAATCCGTCTGATATTTCTTGTACAGATCCAGGTAATTGGCAAAATCCTTGGCAATCCGACGATTCTGAATATACTGAAGCACCACAGATTCATCCACGGTGATTCCCAGCTGATCATAAACCTGCATCAGTTTCGACAGATCCTCCCAGCCTCTGGCTGTAACAATCTCTTTGCCATCAACTGTGGTCTCCACCTGATAGAAATTTTCCTTTTTAATATCGAGATAGGATAAAATAGCGCTGTGGATATGATTCTCATAGGCATAGGCTTTCCATACCGGATAATCCTCCTCCACTGTGATCCTCTTTACACGATCCAGTGTAACAATATCGAAATCTCTCACAGACTGATTGTATTCCGGCGGATTACCCGCAGTCACAATAACCCATCCCTCAGGAATCCTGTGATTACCAAAAGTCTTACCCTGGAGAAACTGCAGCATGGTCGGTGCCAGAGTCTCCGACACACAGTTGATCTCATCAATGAACAGAATACCTTCCTTCAGTCCCGTCGCTTCCATCTTCTCGTAAATGGAAGCCACGATCTCACTCATCGTATATTCTGTAATAGCATATTCTTTCCCGCCAAAAATCTTCTTTTCTATATAAGGCAGACCAATGGCACTCTGTCTCGTATGATGAGTGATCGTATAGGACACCAAAGCCACCTGGCATTCCCTTGCCACCTGCGACATAATGGCCGTCTTGCCGATACCCGGCGGCCCAATCAGCAGGATTGGTCTCTGTCTGATGACCGGAATTGCATATTCACCCAATGCATCCTTTGTCAGATAGGCCTGCACGGTATGCCTGATCTCATCCTTTGCCTGTTTAATATTCATTCTCTATTCCTCCCATTCGTATATCATCCGGTCCAAGTATCAGTTTAATAGCCCACGGCGGCACATGTCTGTCATTATAGCCTTCCTCAAGAAATACAAAGGCCACATCATAATCGGGCCTTCTTTCAGGATATGTTCCGTACCCGTCTGTAAAATACAGCATCCCTTTCAGATGTCTGAACACCTTTTTCCTGCACAGTTCATTGACATATTCAAAAGCAGGTCTGAAATCGGTCCCGCCAAAGCCGATCAGCCTGAAGTTCTCCATATACCGTTTCATATCATCCTCACAGGTAATCACATCATCCACCTGTGCCTTCGCATCACACTGGATAATATGGACATTCATCTTCCTGAAAAAGTTCTCCTGATTGGAAAGAATGGCAAATGTTTCCTCAAGGAAACGGCGCACATAATCACCGGAACATGACTCCGATGTATCAATCACAATGGCAAGTTCCTCAATTTTCTTGACTTCCTTGTATTCCAGTGCTTCAATCAGGGGCATATTCCCATAATGAGTAAGTCCATAGGTATAATAAATATAATCATAACTGTCCAGATCGAGACGTATCTCTTCTCTCAGTGTTGTAAATTTTTTCAAAAACTTCCGGTAATCGTAACGCTCCCGGGTAGCTATTTTAATATAGTCATAAAGGCTTCCAGCCATCTCAGCAGCATCTTTGGAGCAGGTCTCCATATTGGTACGCATCTTTTCACTGATCTCCTGCCACTGTTTCTCCCGCTCACTCTGCTTCTGGTCGCTGGAATTCTCCTTTTGGTCATTGTTCTGATTGTGCTGATCATTTTCCTGGTTATCCTCGTTGTTCTGATTGTGTGAATTGCTGTCCTTCTTATCCTCCTGCTCGGAATCCCAGAATACGTGGTCATCTACCACGAACTGCTTTCTGGCCGATTCCATCTGAAGCCAGGTCAGGGGATGCTTCATCAGCGACTTATAAATGCCTTCTGCTGTCAATACCTTCATCTCTCCATGGAGCCTGTCATACATCGCCTGCCGTTCATCGGGTACTGTCAGCCGGATACAGCGGTATTCCATATCATCAATAATGGCCGTCACCGCAATGTCACAGCTCAGATTCCATACATCCTGATCTTTATCTTTATTATGGAACATATGACGGAATACACAGTGGAGGATCATATGCAGATAAGCACGATTGACCAGTACACTGTCATTCTGGTAATTCTCCATAAGATATCCGGGATTGAACCGTATTTTCTGACTGTCAGTGCCGATGGTCTTCATGGACAGATCCATTTCATAATCCAGGCTGTTCAGCGCAATATCCAGAAATCGCATGGCCACATACAATTCCGTCCTTGATGCATTCAGAATACCCGTTCCGGCCCTGATCAGTTTTTCCTTCATTTCATGCATCCCGTCACCTCCCGCTTCTATAGATCAAATGACATCTCTGCCATGCTGAAATGCTGATGCTTATGATCCATTAAAAATGCCGTAAACTCTGTCTTGTCCAGAGCCAGCGCCAGATCAATGGCTGCATCCACCGTCCCGCTGTCCATTACATCCAGACCTGCCAGATATACCAGCTTCTCCTTATCATCATCACGAATAAACTTCTCTGCAGCCTCACGGCAATGAGCCGCAATATACTCCCGGTAGGTATTTCTTGCTTCCGTTGTCAATGCGTAGGGATACATCAGTCTTTCCATGGCAACCGTAATAATTGTATCAAAAGTATCACCTCTCAGCAATACATGAAACATACCGTCATATTTATTATAATCAATATCATGAATACCGATACAATAACGGATATATTTGCCGGAACCGATCTCTGTCGCCTCAAATTGCTTGCACATGGAAGCCACATTGGCCACCACCTCATAATCATGTTCCGTGAAAATAACCTTGGCTTCTTCCATAGGCTTATCCGGATACAAATGACGCATAACCACATGAATCTGCTGATTCAGGTCATCCAGCAGACTGCCTATACTGATGTCATGTCCCTCCACTTTATCCTGTATGATTTCCTTCAATTTCTCACAGTTTTTGAAAGCGCCATAGCCGATAGACCGAATATCTGAAGTCAGATGAACCTCCTCCAGTCCCCAGCAATTATAAAAGGCATAGTTGCCGATGGATTTTAATCTCTCCGGAAAATCCAGCTGACGGATACTTCTGCATTCACTGAAGCCATGATGATCAATCATCTCAAGCGTCTCCGGAAATTGTATATATTTCATTGATTTTTCAGAAAAAGCATAGGGTTCAATCTTTGTCACAGGATACCCGTTCAAAGACGAAGGAATCACCACCCTGGCTTCATCTCCTTCGTATCTGATAATCGTGGCCTTACCATTCACAATTCCATAGCTTAAAGAATCTGTTTCCGAAAAATATGTATCAAAAATCATTGTATCTCCCCATATCAAAAAATGCTGCATCGTACGGCTCCATATTTTGGAAATGCGTACATATGCAGCATTCATATTCTTATTCTATTCCTGAAGAAAATCCTTCAGCTTGCGGCTTCTGGATGGATGTCTCAGTTTACGCAGCGCCTTCGCCTCAATCTGACGAATACGTTCACGGGTAACTTTAAACTCCTTCCCGACTTCCTCAAGAGTCCTTGCCTGACCGTCAATCAGTCCGAAACGCAGCTCAATAACCTTGCGTTCACGATCTGTCAATGTGTCCAGAGCATTCACCAGTTCCTTCTTCAGCATCTGATAATCAGCCGAATCCGATGGAGACAGCATATTCTCATCCTCAATGAAATCACCGAGACTGGAATCCTCCTCCTCACCAATCGGACTGTCCATGGAAACAGGATCACGGGAAATCTCCAGTGCCTCCTCCACCTTCTGCTTAGTCGTACCCAGACGTTCTGCAATCTCTTCACTGGTAGGTTCTCTTCCCAGTTCCTGTAGCAGATTCCTGGACATACGCAGTGTCTTGTTGATAGTCTCTACCATGTGCACAGGCACACGGATGGTTTTGCCCTTATCAGCAATACCTCTTGTAATGGACTGACGAATCCACCATGTCGCATATGTACTGAACTTAAATCCCTTGGCATAGTCAAACTTCTCAACAGCCTTGATCAGCCCCATATTACCTTCCTGTATAAGATCAAGGAATGGAATACCACGGCCGACATACTTCTTGGCAATACTGACAACCAGACGAAGATTGGCCTCAATAATCCTGTCCTTCGCCTTCTGGTCACCGGCTTCAGCTCTTTTTGATAGTTCAATCTCTTCCTCAGGGGATAAAAGCTTAACACTACCAATTTCCTTCAGATACATCCTGACAGGATCTTCCAGGCTAACACCTTCCAGCGCGTCAACATCATCCAGCAGTTCAACTTCTTCTTCCTGTTGATCGAGGAACTCATCTTCATCGTTCTGGGTCTCCGGAATATTGATGATATCAATATTCTTAGCTTCCAGAAACTCATATACCTCTTCCATCTTCTCTTCGTCAAACTCGAAGCCTTTGAACGCATCATTGATGTCGCCATAATCCAGTTCATTTTTTTTCTTTTTTGCCTTCTCCAGCAAACTATTCAGGATCTGTAAAAATACAGCTTCATCCATTGAATGTACCTCTTTCGTTTCTTGTCGTAGTCAACAGATACACTTGTTTAATATGCAACGACAATATGGTCATTATCTTACATTAAACAAGTGTAACTACTATTATAATGATATTTTTAAAAAAATCAATGGTATTCTGTTTTTTTTATATTATTTTTTTATATTATTTTTTTAATAGCAAAAAATAATCTTCAATATCCGCACGCAATGCCTGAACGCTGCCCTGAAACATATCCTTCGATCCACCGCCGCGTCCGTTAAGCGCCGCATTCATTTTTTTCCCTTCAGCAGTTACATCCACATCCTGTCCGCCAAGCACATAACGATAGCCCTTTTCTTCGTCTCCTTCAAAGCAGGCACAAATACCACGACAGCGTTTCATCAAAAGATTAAAAGCGTAACGCAGATTTGATTTATCCAGATGTTCATCAAACAGGCAGACATTAACTGCATTCTCCGGCAGCTGTTCAATCTTTTTTTCCAGAATAGTCATCTTAAGAGCGGATATCTCCTGCTTCTGAGCTATATTTTCCGCTTTCAATTTTTCTGCAGCATCAGCCACTGTATATGGCTTTGCGGACAGAAGCCTTGATATCCTGTTCACATTCTTTTCTTTTTCCAGATAATCCACCATGGCACGAAAACCGCAGAGCATCTCAACCCGGATGCCGCCCTTGTACTTTTCCATCCCCACAAGACGAATCATGCCGATCTCACCCGTACGACGCACGTGGGGTGCACAGCAGGCACAGATGTCATATCCCGGAATCTCAATAATCCGAACAGGCCCCTCCAGTGGCTTTTTACTGCGATATGGCAGCTCGATCAGTTCTTCTTTGGAAGGCCATGTTACTTTCACCTCAAGATTCCTCACGACAGCTTCATTGGCCTTTCGCTCGATCATCCGCAGCTGCTCCTCTGTCAGAAGACCATTAAAATCCATGGTGACACACTCGCTGCCAAGATGAAAGCCCACATTGTCAAATTTAAAATACTCATGCATCAGACCGGATACAATATGCTCTCCCGAATGCTGCTGCATATCCGAAAAACGCTTCTCCCAGTCAATGATGCCTGTTACCGTATCACCTTCCCATAAAGGCTCCTTCACCCAGTGATAGATCACTCTGTCCTTCTCAAGAACCTTTTCCACCGGAATATCATTAAGTGTTCCTTTATCACAGGTCTGTCCTCCTTCCTCCGGAAAAAACAGCGTCTGATTCAGAACCACTTTATATAAATCGCCATCCTCCTCACAGGACAACACACATCCCTCAAACAAAGTCTCATGACTATCCTCATCAAAAAGCCTGATCGTTTCCTGCATCTTCTATCATCCTCTTTTCATATAGCTTTTACTACTGCATTGTATCACTTTATATCAGCTATGGTCAACGATACACAGAAGAAAAGCCCAAACCAAAAACCGCTGACAACAGATTTTATTTTCCATTATCAGCGGTTTTCCGGCTTATTCATTTCAGGACTCGCCCTCTATGCCTCATCGATGGCCTTGCCAATATCATGACGCATGTATTTATTTTCAAACTGAATCCACTCCGTTGCCGCATAGGCATTGGCTCTGGCTTCCTTCAATGTCGCGCCTTTTGCTGTAATACCAAGAACACGTCCCCCGTTGGTCACAATACCCTTCTCATTTTTCTTTGTTCCTGCATGGAAGCAATAGCAGCCTTCATCTGCATGGAACTTCTCAAAACCTGTAATCGGATAGCCTTTTTCATAGGAAACCGGATATCCGTCAGATGCAAGAACAACACATACAGCTGCATTATCCTCAAACTCCAGCTTCATTTCATTCAGTTTACCATCAATGCAGGCCTCAAACATGGCAACCAGATCCGTCTTCATACGCGGAAGCACCACCTGAGTCTCCGGATCACCAAATCGGGCATTATATTCCAGCACCTTCGGACCGTCCTCCGTCAGCATCAGTCCTACAAACAGGATTCCCACAAAGTCTCTGCCTTCGGCCTTCATGGCAGCCATGGTTGGTTTAAATATTTTTTCCATGCAATATTCATTGATTTCCTCTGTATAGAACGGACTTGGAGAAAAAGTGCCCATACCGCCTGTATTCAATCCCTGATCTCCGTCCTTGGCACGCTTATGATCCTGCGCGGAGGTCATTGGCACGATATTGGTACCGTCACAGAAACAGAGAGCAGATACTTCACGTCCGGTCATGAATTCTTCGATAACCATGGTGTTGCCGGCGGAACCGAACTTCTTGTCCTCCATGATTTCTTTCACACCGGCTTTAGCTTCCTCAAGATTCTGGCAGATCAGCACACCCTTACCCAGAGCCAGACCATCAGCCTTCAATACGATCGGCATTTTGGCTGTCTCCAGATAAGCCAGGGCTTCTTCCGGATCTGTAAAATTCTCATAAGCAGCTGTCGGAATGCCGTATTTCTTCATCAGATCCTTGGAAAATGCTTTGGAGCCTTCGATGATGGCAGCATTTCTGCGCGGCCCGAAAACCCGCAGCCCCTCTGCCTCAAAAGCGTCCACAATGCCGCCCACCAGCGGATCATCCATACCGATCACTGTCAGGTCAATTTCTTTTTCTTTGGCAAAGGCCACCAGCTTGTCAAATTCCATAGCACCGATCGGCACACATTCAGCCACTTCTTCAATACCGGCATTGCCCGGTGCACAATATACCTTATCGACCAGCGGACTTTCGGCCACCTTCCATGCAATAGCATGCTCTCTGCCGCCGCCGCCCACTACTAATACTTTCATCTTATTTTTCTCCTATCATAACTTTTCCATCGACTACATGTACCCTGTCATGCGCGATCAGATTGATGACCTGCGGCATAATCTGCCATTCAGCCTGCTCCATAATCCTGCGCTGCAGAACTTCCGGGGTATCATCAGAATGAACCTCCACGGCCTTCTGCATGATAATCGGACCCGTGTCCGTTCCCTCATCCACAAAATGCACGGTTGCCCCACTGATCTTCACGCCGCGCTTTAATGCCGCTTCGTGAACGTGAAGGCCATAATAACCCGTACCGCAGAAAGATGGAATCAACGACGGATGAATATTGATAATTCTGTTTCTGTAAGCCCTGATCATGGCTTCCGGCACCACTACCATAAAACCTGCCAGCACAATGAGATCCACCTGACGCTCATTGACTGCATCCAGAAGCGCCGCATTAAAATCCGCCCTGCTCTCAAAGGACTTCGGTGAAATGCACAGCGCCTCAATGCCTGCCTTTTTCGCTCTTTCCAGAGCATAAGCTTTTGGGTTATTGCTGATGACAGCCTCTATCTTCGTATCCGTGATACGTCCGTCCGCAATACTGTCAATAATTGCCTGCAGATTGGTGCCGCCGCCTGATACAAGAACTGCTATTTTTAACATAATGTTACACCCTTCTCACCGTCTGTCAGTTCTCCGATGATGTAAGCCTCTTCTCCTGCAGCTTCAAGCAGACGGATTGTCTTTTCTGCATCGGCCGGATCCACGCCCAACACCATGCCGATACCCATATTGTAGGTATTGTACATCATCTGTTCAGCAATATCTCCTTTTTCTGCCATCAGCTTAAAGATAGCCGGCACTTCATAGCTGTCTTTCCTTATGACAGCATGAATACCCTCCGGAAGCATACGCGGAATATTCTCATAGAAACCGCCGCCCGTAATATGGCTGCAGCCTTTCACTATAATGCCGCCGTCCTTCACCTGTTTCAGAGCCTTTACATAGATTCTTGTCGGTGCAAGGAGCGCCTCGCCGAGGGTCTTGCCCAGCTCATCATAATAGGTATTCAAAGATTCCTCTGTCATTTCGAACACTTTACGTACAAGAGAAAAGCCATTGCTGTGGACACCGGAAGAAGCAATACCAATAAGGGTATCACCTGCCTTCAGATTCTCACCTGTAATCAGATCTTTCTTGTCCACAACACCAACAGCAAAACCAGCAAGATCGTATTCATCTTCAGGCATCAACCCCGGATGTTCTGCCGTCTCACCGCCGATCAGTGCTGCGCCTGCCTGCTTGCATCCTTCAGCAACACCACTGACGATCGTCGCAATCTTTTCCGGATAGTTTTTTCCGCAGGCAATATAATCCAGGAAGAACAGCGGCTCTCCGCCTGCGCAGGCAACATCATTGACACACATTGCCACACAGTCGATACCGATCGTATCATGTTTGTCCAGCAGAAAAGCCAATTTAATCTTTGTACCGACACCATCTGTACCGGATAACAGAACAGGCTCCTCCATCTTTTTAATATTCTCCAGAGAAAAAGCACCTGAAAATCCGCCCAGGCCGCCAAGAACCTCCGGACGCATTGTCCCCTTTACAAACTTCTTCATCAACTCCACTGATTCATAACCAGCTTCAATATCTACACCGGCATTCTTATAATCCATATATCATATCCTCCTTTGAATGAATCATTTTTATTCTGTAGGGTAATTTCCGTCAAAACAAGCCATGCAGAAACCGCCTTCTGCCTCTGAGCAGGCTGTTACCATTCCCTCTCTGGAAAGGAATGCCAGCGAATCCGCCCCTGTCATCTCCAAAACTTCTTTCTCCGTCTGAGTATGGAAAATCAGTTTCTTTTCCTCCGGTACAGCCGCACCGTAACGGCAAGGATAGGAAATAGTCGATGAGGCAATCCTCAGATGCACGCTCCTGGCACCGGCACGGCGCAGCAGCTGTACCAATGTCTTTGCCGTTGTACCTCTGATCATGGAATCATCAACGACAACAATATCTCTATCCTTGACCTGACTCTTGATAACAGCCAGTTTCATATGCACTTCCCGGTCAAACAGGATCCCTTCCGGTTTTACCAGGTTATTATCATAATATTTATTTTTAGCAAAAGCATCCAGCATAGGGATTCCCAGCTCATCCGAATACCCGGCAGCCGCTGCAAGACCTGAATCCGGCACCCATATAACCGCATCCGCTTTTACCGGTGCTTCTTTCGCCAGATTCCTGCCCATGGCATATCTGGCCTTATACACTTCCTGGCCGCCTATCACACTGGCCGGATGTGAATAATAAATATACTCATAAATACATGACCGTTTCTCCTGCTCCGGCATTCCCTGCAGAGAAACAGGTCCTTCCGCGTTAATAACAACGATCTCGCCCGGTCTTACATCCCGCACATACTCTATATTCAACTCATCAAAAGCGCATGTCTCCGATGACAGAAACCATGAATGATCCTCTCTGCCCAGTACCAGCGGACGTATACCCTGGGGATCCCTGACACCAATAACCTTTCGCGGCGTCATAACAAGCATGGCATACCCGCCCTTCAGTATCGGCATAATAGAAGCTATCGCTTCCTCAATCGTCGGATAATTATTACGTGCCCTGGAAATCAGTACAGAAATAACCTCAGCTGCTTCCAGCGTCTGAAAAACAGAACCCTTCAGCTCCAGATCGTGCCTGATCTCCTCAATATTGGTCAGACCGCCGTTCAATGCCACCGCCATATGTCCCTTGGTATACCTGATGACAATCGGCTGAGCATTCTCACGGGCATCGCTGCCGTCATATCGAAGAATATGCCCGATGCCTGCATGTCCCTGCAGTTTTTCAAGCTTCATCCCATCAAAAACTTCTGTCACCAGTCCGGCATCTTTTATATAGGCAAACCGTCCCTGATTGTCATTGACACAGATACCTGCTGCTTCCATGCCCCGGTGCTGCATGGCAAACAATCCATAATATATCAGATGGGATGTATGGAAGCCGTTGTTGTCAAACATTCCAAACAAACCACATCTATCCATGATCCTATCCATCTTACATCTCCTTCAAATAGGCCTTATAACCTACTGTCTCAAGCTTTTCTGCCTTATGAAGCACTGTTGTCTCCAGATTGCTGCTGTAAGCCTTCAGCCTTTCCCTGAGTTCCGGATCACCGGCAGCTGCGATTTTTGCAGCAAGAAGACCCGCATTCTGTGCACCATTGATGGCAACAGTTGCTACAGGAATACCCGGCGGCATCTGAACAATGGAATACAGGGAGTCAACACCCCCAAGAGCCTTCGTCTGTACCGGAACACCTATTACCGGCAGCACTGTCATGGCTGCTGTCATTCCCGGAAGGTGGGCTGCGCCGCCGGCACCCGCTATAATAACAGAAATTCCTCTCTCTTCGGCAGTTTTTGCATATTCACATAATCTGTCAGGTGTTCTGTGTGCAGAAACAATCGTCAATTCATAGGATACCTTTAATTCATCCAGTATTTCGGCTGCCTTCGACATAACCGGCAGGTCAGAATCACTTCCCATGATAATTCCAACTTTCACGCTCATTCCCTGTACCTCCATTAAAATTTTATCTTTGAATGCGCTTCACGCGCTTTAAAAAGTGCATCTTCAATTGTCTTATCTGTTACGGTAATGTGTCCCATTTTACGGCCCACCCTTACTTCTTCCTTACCATAAATATGAATCTTAACTTCCGGATAACGGTAAGCTTCCTCCAATCCATGAACCTGAGCCCTCTTGTTCACCGTACCGATAATATTCTTCATGACAGTCGGGCGGATCAGTTCTGTACTTCCCAACGGCTGTCCCAGAATAGCACGGATATGATTCTCATACTGTGAAGTCACACATCCCTCGATGGTATAATGCCCGGAATTATGGGGACGCGGCGCCAGCTCATTCACCAGCACATGCTGATCTGCTGTCACAAAAAGCTCGATGCAGAGCATGCCGCAGGCATTGAAGGCGTGAACTGCCTTCCTGGCCACATCCATGGCTTCCTCTTTACAGGCTTCCGTAATATCTGCCGGTACTGTCGTTTCATCAAGAATACTGTTCTTGTGGACATTCTCAGCCACCGGAAAAACAGCCACATCGCCATTGGTACTGCGGCACACGAGAATAGATACTTCTTTAATAAACGGCACATACTCCTCCACCATCAGAGGCAGTTTCCCTGCGCCAAGACTCTCATAGGCAATCTGAATGTCTTCCCGTGAATGGATCACGGCATTGCCCTTGCCATCATAACCACCCGTACATGTCTTAAGGATCACCGGATAACCAAAATGCTCACAGCCCTCCACCAGTTCTTCATAACTGTCCGCCTTACGGAATTCCGGAACAGGAAGGTCATGCTGCAAAAGCCACTGCTTCTGATGATATTTATTCTGTATATGCAATAAGGTTTCACTTGAAGGATATACCGGACATCCATGGGCCTCCACCAGCTGAAGTGCTTTCACGCTGATATGTTCAAACTCATATGTCACCACATCAACCCTGGATGCCAGCTGTTCTATAGCTTCTACATCGTCGAATTCAGCAACAATATGTTCATCCGCAATACTGTGAGCCGGACAATGCAGCGTCGGATCCAGAATGACAAAATAATAATCCAGTCTTTTAGCATCCAGGATCATCATTTTACCAAGCTGACCTCCGCCGATAATACCTATTTTATGCATATTTAACGCTCCTTTTATAATCGCCTCTTATTAATAACATTACTGTTTTTTTCAGTTCTCAAATCTGACTCTATTGTACCCATCATCATCTTTCCAGTCAATAGATAATCGCAAAAAAAAGGAAAGGTTCTTGTGCCTTTCCTTTTATGCATGACTGATACTAATTTCATTTATAAGTTATACTAATATATTATTCCAGTGCTTTATTCAGTTCTTCTGTCCCTTCCAGACAAAAACGACCATTTCTAATGATGTCTGTCTGCCTTCCATCATCAAAACATGCTGTTATTGCGCCAATCTCATCATAAGGAATTGTAATATCCGTATGCACATTGAAATATGCCTGTTCTGCATTTGTGTCTCTTAGACGTGAGCATTCATTCTCTCTTGCAACGATTTCTTTGCCATCCTGATTATAGACTCTGTGTTCCTCACTGTGACTGTAGCATGTATCTCCCACAGCAAAATGCGGTCCCGTCTTTTCCATGATGAGTATCGGCATCAGACTGCCAATGTCAAAACGTCGAGCCATGGCATAAGCCGTTGTATTCGTACCGATGGCAAATTCTCCCAGAGGCAGCGTCTCCCTGTTCTGCAGCAGGTTCTGCTTCACATATTCTCTGTTCTTGGCTTCATCCTCATAATTACCGCAGCTGTAGCCGGCAATCATTCCATCCTTAAATTCCAGAGTGAGATTCCTGTAATTAAGCCCGTCCAGATAGACACCGGACACATGAAGAATACCCTCTGTTCCCTTCAGTACCGGACTGGTAAATACTTCCCCCACCGGTATATTCACATCGGCACAGCAGTTCTCAAATACAGTCTCCTTCTCCGGATCCCCCAGCTGCCACAGGGACACCTTCAGATCTGTCCGGTTGCCGTTTATTCCTGTAATATGCATATAAGCGGCACCATCCATGGCATCGATCATTCTCTGCTGGATATCCCTGAAAGCATCATTGTCCAGATTATTGACTTCAACAGTCGCATCCATGATCGCTTTAAAATCATCTCCGATGGATGGGAGCGGCCAGGCAATAATCGTAAAGCTGATTTCTGCCGCATCAATATACTGATTGGTAATATCCGCAAGCTGACCGGCAAGACGCACGGACAGTTTCTCCTGCTTCTCCGTCAGTTTAATGTTTTCTTCCTTAACTTCCGGTTCAAAAGGTGCTTCACCAAAAACTTCCATAAGGGCCGGTCCCGCGAAAAGCTCTGCCAGTTGTCTGTACTTCTCGTAGGCTGTTCTTGTTACACCGGCAATCCTTTCACAAAGAGCTTTATCAAGATAAATGCCCTTATCCATCCTGTGATCATAGTCATACTGTGGATTCGGAGAACAGGAGACAAGACCCAGCCGGTTTGCCTTCTTGTTAATACTGTGAACCGCTTCTCCCAATACAATCACTGACAAACCGATGGCTTCAAACTTCCTGATGGCCGACCGCAGCACCCTTTCAAATCCGATATTCGCACGAAGCTGAACATTCTTTTTCGCAGAAAGGTCAATCTTATATATTTCAAAGCCTCTGACATACCCCTGAACAAATGTATCAGCCATGCCATCAATCACCTTATCATCCTGATTGTTCAGATATTCGGCAATCTTTTTTTCATTGTCAGAAATACAGACACCATACTGATAAAGATAAGACAGATCATTCAGATCAGAATACATGATAATATCCCTGTAAAAAGTCAGTGAAGGATCCAGCTGCTGCCTGATCCGCAGATCAACCGTCTGATCACTGTAGTCGCTGACATACCAGTAGATAATATTTCTTATCTCCTCCACATCGGGCATAGTATTTTCGAACCTGTTGTAGATTTCGATAAAAAGCTCATTAATGGCAGCCATATCCGCCACTCTTCCCTGAAATGCCAGAGGAATCAGTCCTCTGATCTCAGTAACCAGCCAGGCCAGAAATGGACCATAAACATCGCCCAATACCCTGCAGGCATATGCGGGATTGGCATAACTCGTCTCATAGTTTTCCGGCCTGATATCATCAAAAAGATATCCATTCATATTCTCCAGCTCTTCAAAAGACAATTCTGAGTAGCCGCCCTGCTGCCGCAATTCAAATATCTTCTCCACATACAACATAAAATCAGCTGTTTTTGCAAAATAATCATCAAAAGGCTTCTCTGCCATATGTTCCTCTGCAATCGCTTTCAGTCTCTCACCTGATAAATGATAACGCTCCCATACCCATTCCTGTATCATTTCCTGATCTTCTTCTCTTTTCAACCTAATCACCTTCCCGCATATTTATCTACATAATAATTGAAATACAGCCAATTAAAAATATCAATACATGTATGATCACAGCCGCAAAATCAACATAAAAGGCACCATGCACCATCTTACCATAAGCTTCCGTATCTTTTCTAAGCTGAACGGAGACCCACAGCCCTGCTGCCGCCACGAGGAAACTGATATATCCGATACCTCCTGTAAATGCAGGCAGATTTCCTTTTGTAATAAAAGATGCTGTCATTAAAGCCAACAGACAGAACATGGCGCCGATTCCGGCTGCCGTCGCGTAAATTCCCCGTCTGGTCTGCTTTTTTTCAATTTTAATAAAGCTGTATATATTACGTGGCATCGTACAGTCTCCTTATTTTATTTAATATGTAGAAAAGGACATACCCGAGGATACCTCCCATTGTATTCAATATCAGATCATCCACATCAAAAGAACCAACTCTTGTCAGCAGCTGAACAATTTCAATGAACAGACTCAACAAAAAAGTCATAAAAGCTGCATTTACAACCCGTCTTTCTCTTTTCCTTAAAACCGGCATTAAAAAGCCAAATGGCATAAAAGCAATGACATTGCCAAATAAATTCGTAACAAAAGCCCGAATTCCTACAATATCCCGATAAAAATAAAATCTCCCGATCTCCTTAAATGGAATAAGATTATATCTATAATAAGGAGAAACGGTATTTCTGCCGTAATCTTCACTCACAAAACACACATACATAAGAACGGCAATATATAAAACCAGCAGTATGAAACTGCCCAATTGTATCCGCCGTTTTGTATTTCGGCTCACGCAATCCCTCCTGCCCGATAAAAGTCTTGAATAATCGATAAAGATGTTTCTGAGAATATATATCTCCATTACTCTCAGAAACATCTTTATTAAACAGCACTTAGAGTTATCTTATACCATATCCGAATGATGTTTCAGTAACCTGGAACCATTGACAATACCAAGAACGCCAAGGACCAGACCTGCAATTAACGATAATATGCCAAGGACCAGACTGCACGCACCAGTCTGACACATCAATCTGCTCATTTTCTCCTCTATTCTCATCATTTCTACTGCTCCTTCGCACCATACTTTACATAATATGCATCGATTGCCGCCTTTAATGCATCGTCAATGATAATTTCTCCTTTATATGGACGGTTATACAGATGTTCTACAACCTCTGCCATGGTAACAATAGCCGTTGTCTTCAATCCATATTTTTCTTCGATCTCTTTCAGTGCACTCTTTTCACCCTGGCCCCTCTCCATGCGGTCTACGCTGACAACAAGTCCGAATACATCCACATCACCCTGAGCCTTGATAATCGGCAGCGTCTCTCCAATAGAGGTGCCGGCTGTTGTCACATCTTCAATAATAACGACCTTATCTCCATCCTGAATAGGACTTCCAAGAAGAATTCCCTTGTCACCGTGATCCTTGACCTCTTTGCGATTGGAGCAATAACGAATATCTCTGTCATACAGATCACTGATAGCCATGGTCGCAGCCACCGTCAGCGGAATCCCCTTATACGCCGGTCCGAAAAGTACATCAAAATCAAAACCAAATTTATTCTCGATTGCCTTCGCATAGTATTCCCCCAGTTTCCTGAGCTGAGCACCTGTCCGATAAAAGCCTGTATTAACAAAAAAAGGGGTCTTTCTGCCACTCTTTGTTACAAAATCTCCGAATTTCAATACATTACAGTCAACCATAAATTCAATAAATTCTTTTTTGTACTGTTCCATGTCTTATATCTCCTTTATTAATTGGCTCTAAGCCGTTTTTCATCAGATATCGCTCCTATTCTACCACAATCCATGACCATATTCAACCATCAGCATTTTTTTCTATTAATCAAATATGCTCAGCCTTCAATTTTCGGGTTGACATTTTCCTGTATCGCAGATATACT
>JAEDGN010000006.1 GCA_016297495.1 Coprococcus sp. | reverse complement strand
TTCTTACCATCTGGCTTGTGTAAGAATTCTCATTGTCATACCAGGAAACAACCTGAACCTGATATAAATCATCACCGATCTTGGATACCATTGTCTGTGTTGCATCAAACAGAGAACCATATGTGATACCTACAATATCGGAAGATACGATCTCGTCTTCATTATAACCGAAGGAATCGCTGGAAGCAGCCTTCATGGCAGCATTGATACCTGCAACAGTAACATCTGCACCCTTAACAACAGCTGTCAGAATAGTTGTGGAACCTGTTGGAACAGGAACACGCTGAGCAGAACCGATCAGCTTGCCGTTTAACTCAGGAATAACAAGACCGATTGCTTTTGCAGCACCTGTTGAGTTAGGAACAATATTCACAGCGCCAGCTCTTGCTCTTCTTAAATCGCCTTTTCTGTGTGGGCCGTCAAGAATCATCTGGTCACCTGTGTAAGCGTGGATTGTGGACATGATACCACTCTGGATCGGAGCATAATCATTCAGAGCCTTAGCCATAGGTGCAAGACAGTTTGTTGTACAGGAAGCTGCAGAAATAATCTTATCCTCTGTTGTAAGCGTCTTCTCATTAACACTGTATACGATTGTAGGAAGGTCATTGCCGGCTGGAGCAGAAATAACAACCTTCTTGGCGCCTGCTTTGATATGTGCTTCAGATTTAGCCTTGGATGTATAGAAACCTGTACACTCAAGAACAACATCTACATCAAGGTCACCCCATGGTAATTTGGAAGCATCTGCTTCTTTGTAAATAGTGATCTTCTTGCCATCAACAACAATAGATGCATTGTCATCACCAACAGCTACTGTATGTCCGGCATATCTGCCCTGAGATGAGTCATATTTTAAAAGATGTGCAAGCATCTTAGGATCTGTTAAATCGTTGATTGCAACAACTTCATAGCCCTCTGCTGCGAACATCTGTCTGAATGCAAGACGACCAATACGACCGAAACCATTAATTGCCACTTTTACTGCCATAATAATTTCCTCCTGATAAAAAATCATGTTTTATTATATTGCAAGCTGTAGATTAAATCATACAGGCTTTTTGCTATGCCATTATTGTAGCGGATTTTCTGGATTTTTTCAAGTGCTAATGAAATGATTATCTATTTTTTAACAATCCATGCACAAACTCATGTCCAATCTGGTTTTTTTTAGGGAATTTTAAAAAAATAATGCTTGTGTATTGTATACCTTCACATTATTAGCAAAAATTCAGGAACTATGCGTGAACTTCTAGCCAAAATTGACAGTTTTTTGACTAAGTTCATAAATTATCAGGAGCAGTTCTTTCAATAATGCCTCCGCCCACAACAATATCACCATCATAGAGAACAACTGCCTGGCCCGGTGTAATAGCACGCTGTGGTTCGTCAAAGCAGACATAAAGTCTTCCGTCGGAAAGCTGTCTTGCAGTACAGGCTGCCGCTTTATGGGCATATCGAATCTTACCCGTCAGCCTCATTGGTTCATCCATGGAAGCAACAGACATCAGATTAAGATGAGAAGCAAACAGAGCACGATTGAAAAGATCTTCATTCTCTCCTATAACGACCTCATTGCGCTCCGGATCAATGGCTGTAACAAATACAGGATGTCCCATGGACAGGTTCAGTCCCTTCCTCTGACCAATCGTATACGCGCCGATTCCCCTGTGCCTGCCAAGAATATTCCCATTTTTATCTACATAATTACCCTCCGGAAGACATCGCCCTGTATAATTTTCCATAAATGCCTGATAATTCCCGTCAGGAACAAAACAGATATCCTGACTGTCCGGTTTGCCGGCCACAGACAGTCCTATTTCAGACGCGATGCGACGCACTTCATCTTTTTCATAATCTCCTACAGGCATCAATGTATGAGCCAGTTGATGCTGATTCAGATTATACAGGGCATACGTCTGATCTTTTCTGTCAAAAGCAGCCTTTCCAATGACATATCGTCCATTTTCCAGTCGAATGACTTTCGCATAATGTCCCGTTGCAATATAATCAGCTCCCAGAGCCAGAGCCTTTTCCAGCAAAGCCTCCCATTTCACATAACGGTTACAGACAATACATGGATTCGGAGTACGCCCCTTCTCATATTCGGAAATAAAATTATCGATGACTTTATCTTTGAAAACATCCCTGAAATTCATCACATAATAAGGTATACCGATCCTCGCAGCTACTCTTCTGGCATCTTCCACTGCCGAAAGACCGCAGCATCCGCCATTCTCTTCAACGATCTGATCCGCTTCCTCCTGCCAGATCTGCATGGTCACACCGATCACTTCATAGCCCTGCTGCTTGAGAAGCCAGGCCGCCACAGAAGAATCCACACCGCCGGACATTCCCACCACAACTTTTTTAGCTCCCATACGATTCCTCCATCATATATAAAAAAACTGCTGTCGAAAACACAGGTTCTTTCTATTGTCCCGACAGCAGCTTTTATTAATATTCCTCTTCTTCTTCACCTTCACTGATATCGTTCTTCGGCTTTTCAAGGCCATCAATCACGATATTGTGTTTCTGTGCATAATCCCAGAGGGCTGCATGAATAGCTTCCTCAGCCAGGAGAGAGCAATGCACCTTCACCGGAGGCAGACCGTCCAGGGCTTCCATTACAGCTTTGTTCGTCACTTCCAGTGCCTCATAAATGGTCTTGCCTTTAACCAGTTCTGTTGCCATACTGCTGGTAGCAACAGCGGCTCCGCAGCCGAAGGTTTTGAATTTCACGTCTCTGATAACCTGATTCTCATCGATATCAAAATAAATTCTCATAATATCGCCGCATTTTGCATTGCCGACAGTTCCCACACCGCTGGCATTTTCAATCTCTCCAACATTTCTTGGATGCTGGAAGTGATCCATAACTTTCTCACTGTACATTATTTATGGCCTCCTGTTTTCTTTATAAAATCTTCGTATAATGGTGACATTGAACGCAATCTTGCAACAATCTTCTCAATCTCATCTACGACACCGTCAATCTCTTCTTCCGTATTCTCATAACCGAGCGTCAGACGCAGCGAACCATGGGCAATTTCATGAGGAAGACCAATTGCCAGCAGTACATGAGATGGATCCAGGGAACCTGATGTGCAGGCGGATCCGCTGGACGCACAAATATGTGCCATATCCAGCATAATCAGCATGGATTCACCTTCCACGAACTGAAAACTGAAATTGACATTGTTCGGCAGACGATTCGTTCTGTCTCCATTCAGTCGTGCATAAGGAATACGCTGATAAATCTCATCAATCAGACGATCTCTGAGAACGATTTCCCTGGCCGTACGCTCAGGCATATCTGCAATAGCCATCTCAACAGCTTTTCCAAGACCTACAATACCAGGAACATTCTCTGTACCGGCACGGCGTTTACGCTCCTGGGCACCGCCATGAATAAAAGAGCGGATCTTAACGCCCTTGCGGATATATAAGAAACCGATTCCCTTCGGTCCATTGATCTTATGACCGCTGATGCTCAGCATATCAATATGCAGCTTATCAACATCAATCGGCACCTGACAATAAGCCTGTACAGCATCTGTATGGAAAAGAATACCATGCTCTCTGGCAATCTCTCCAATCTGTTCGATTGGCTGAATTGTACCGATCTCATTATTGGCAAACATAACAGAAATCAGAATCGTATCAGGACGGATAGCAGCCTTCAGCTGGTCCAGCTTGATAATACCTCTTTCATCAACATCAATATAAGTAATCTCATAACCCCTCGAAGCCAGATAATCACATGTATGCAGAATCGCATGGTGCTCAATCTTTGACGTAATAATATGCTTTCCCTTAGAAGCATAAGCTTCAGCCGTTGCTACAAGCGCCCAGTTATCCGACTCACTGCCGCCTGCAGTAAAATATATATTCTCAGCTGTTGTTCCAATGGACTTGGCCATAATCTCTCTTGCCTGTGTAATGGCAGCCTTATTGTCGGAACCTATACCATAAATACTGGATGGATTGCCAAATTTTTCCGTGAAATAAGGCAGCATGGCATCAACAACTTCAGGACGGGCAGCTGTCGTCGCTGCATGATCCATATAAACTAAATGATCCATTTGCTCATCTCCTTAAAATAATTCATCATTTATCATTGGTGACATATTATACTATATCATATGCAACCTATGAGTATATGTCGACTTGTCTCGTATTCCTACTAAATTACTAGCCATTACATATTAACATTTCATACGCTATTCGTCAAGTACTTTTCATACTATTTTCCTAGGAAAAACCAAATTCAATGATTGTTCAGCATAGCAAGAAGAGCATCCTCCGTCAGAATAGGGATACCCAGTTCTCTTGCCTTTTTGTTTTTAGATGATGAAGAGGCTGCATCATTATTGATCAGATAACTGGTTTTGGCTGATACGGAACCTGCCACTTTAGCGCCTTTTTCCTCAAGCAGGTTCTTAAGCTCATTGCGGTTTTTAAAAGAATGCAGAGAACCGGTGATAACAAACACCATACCATCAAACATCTTGTCTTCTGATGAGAAGTCTTCCTTTTCAATATGGACCTCCTGAAGCAGCCGCTCCAATTGTTCGAGATGTTTTTTATCTGCAAAATATTCTGTAAAACTGCAGGCAATCACAGGACCGATGCCATTAATGGCCGTCAGTTCCTCTGATGACGCCCTCAGCAACGCATCCAGATCATTATTATAGGACTGGCAGAGAAGCTTTGCATTGGACAGACCGATATTCAGGATACCAAGACTGTAAATCAGCTTAGCCAGGGTAATGTCCCTTGCTTTTTCAATAGATGTCATAAGACGTGTATAGGATTTTTCACCGAAGCCGTCCATTTCAACGATCTCATCATGATACTGAGACAAATGAAAGATGTCTGCCAGATGATGAAGAAACCCTTTCTGGATAAACTTCTCAAGGGTTGCCTCGGACATACCTTCGATATTAAAGGCATCCCTGCTGACAAATAAGGAAAATAATTTAATCTGTTTTGCACTGCAGTCAGGATTGGTACAATACAGTGAAGAAACACCATTGATGTTCCGTATCTCCGTAGCACCGCCGCATACCGGACATTCAGACGGTATCTTCAGGTTATCGCTCCGGGTCAGATTCTCTGCAATCTGCGGAATGATCATATTGGCTTTATAGACCTGTATCTCATCGCCGACCCCCATTTGTAAAGCCTTCAATATACTGATATTATGCAGGCTGGCCCTGGATACAGTCGTCCCTTCCAGTTCTACCGGTTCAAAAACAGCAATCGGATTGATCAGACCTGTTCTTGATGCACTCCATTCCACCTCTGTCAAATGCGTTTCCTTTATTTCATCGGCCCATTTGAAGGCAATGGAATTACGTGGAAACTTCGCCGTTGTTCCCAGAGATTCGCCATAGGCAATATCCTCCAGGGTCAGTACCAGACCATCAGAAGGGAAATCATTGTCCACGATCCTTCCTGCAAAATCTTCCACATACTTTCCAATATTGGCTGCATTGACAAGAACATGCTCTACCACATCGAATCCCTGTGATTTCAGCCATTCATACTGAGCCATTCTGGAGTTGCCGAAATTCTCATTCTCAGCCACAACCAATGCAAAAGCAAAAAAGTAAACATTCCTTTCGGCGGTAACGGCATTGTTCAACTGGCGGACAGAACCGCTGCAGAGATTGCGTGGATTTTTATATTTTGCTTCTCCATCCGGTAGGCGGCTGTTAAGCTCATAAAAATCCGAATATTTGATAACAGCCTCTCCCCGAAGGGTCAATTTTCCTTTAAAAGCAATCCGGTGGGGAATATTTTTAAAAACTCTGGCATTATTCGTAATAACTTCTCCTACATAACCGTTGCCGCGGGTAACAGCTTGAGCCAGCTCCCCATTCTCATAGGTCAGAACAATGGTCAGGCCATCCATCTTCCAGGATAAGACAGCTTCCTGCCCGTCAAGCCATTCGGCCAGAGCATGCACATCCTTTGTTTTATCCAGAGACAGCATGGGATATTCATGCCGTTCTTTTGGAAGTTCACTTAACACCTCATAACCTACATGCACTGTTGGACTATTACTGAGGGTAATGCCGGTACTTGTCTCCAGTGCCTGCAATTCATCATACAAAGCATCATATTCATAATTGCTCATGATCTCCGTATCCTGCATATAATAGGCCCTGGATGCCTGATTCAAAATCTCCACCAGTTCCTTCATTCTGTTTGAATCTGCCGCCATATTCATTCTCCTGTCAATTATTTTTTGATATATTATTTTCTATAAACAGTCTTTTCAATTCTTCCAGCTCTTCGGCTGTCACATTCCGCCATTGTCCTGTTTTGAGACTGCCCAGCCGGATATTCATCACACGAATGCGCTTCAAGCGCACCACCCGGTATTCAAAGTATTCACACATATGCCGGATCTGCCTGTTCAGGCCCTGAGTAAGAATGATCGAAAATGTATAATCATCTCTTCGGCGTACAACGCAGGGTCTTGTCACTGTATTCAGTATAGGAACACCTTCCGACATGCCTTTAATAAATGCATCTGTTATCTTCCTGTTAACTCGGACGATATATTCCTTCTCATGATATTGACTGGCCTTTAATATATGGTTGACAATACTGCCGTCATTGGTCAACAGAATAAGTCCCTCGGAATCCTTATCCAGACGTCCGACAGGATAAATCCTCTCCGGATAATTGATAAAATCTATAATATTATTTTTCTCCCTTTTCCTGTCCGTCGTACAGACGATTCCCCGCGGCTTATTCAAAGCAATCAGCACCATCCGGTCATTTTGACGGATCAGCTTTCCGCCTACCTCGACTCTCTGATCCGCAGTGACACGGGTTCCAAGCTCAGCAGGCCTGCCGTCAACCAGTACCTTTCCCGCCTCAATCAGGCGGTCCGCTTCACGTCTGGAACAGAAGCCCGCATCACTTAGAAATCTGTTTAATCGTATATCCTTTTTATCTGCATTCTCATGGAGTATATCCTTTTTTAAACCGTTCATAATCCCTATCCTGTCCGCGGTTATATCCGCAATATTTCAAGAAAAGCTTTCACCGCATATTCTGTGCGGTGAAAGCTTTTCATCATCCATATCATATGTTCATCCATATTTATGCATCAGCGCCTGTTTCAGACTCTGTCTCACTGTCGGACTCTGTTTCACTGTCGGACTCCGTTGTCTCCGTCTCACTTTCGTCTGCAGCAGGTGTATTTGTCACATTTACCTTTTGACGAACTTTTTGCATGAATTCCATCAGATCTGAATCATTGGCACAGGCACTGTCCATCTTCGTATTAACTGTGGAAATCAGATCACTGACATCCTGATCCATGTATAATTTGTCAATATAGTTCTTGGTTGCTTCATCATAAGCAAATGAACCCGTTGCCGCATTATATTCACCTCGGTAAATATACAGTGATCCATCATCTGCCGGCTTCACATAGAAAATAGACAGATTCGGTGCAAGGGTCTCAATATTGGCCAGCTTAAGTTCATCATATACATAAACCACATACTCCCCGGAATTCAGACCGCGCTTGGTATAATACTGGGTATTCTGATAATCCAGAATAATCTGTGATGTCGCTGTAAGAATATCAACATTGATCTCCTGATCAGAGTTATATACCTTTTTCAGAAGTTGTGTATCGCCGTCTTTGAATGCCTTACGGTAATTGGCAATCAGCTCATTCACTTCCGGATGCTTGTTTTCTTCCAGATTATTCGTATTCTCATCCACATTAATTGATGATTCAGCCTGAGAATTCCCCGAAACCGGCGTTTTATCAGATTCCTTCCTGCCAAGATTAACAATAATTCCGGCTACAACAGCCACAATGACAATCACTGAAAGAATAATGATAAGTACACTGTTGCGTCTGGCAGCAGCCTCCTGCTGTCTGTGCTGTGAACTGCTTCTTCCGGAAGACTGCCGTCCGCTGCGGCTGCCTGATGATGAAGATGCATGACTCTTCCTTTTTCTATCTCTATCGTTAGGTGTATTGCCCATTCTTATCCTCCATATATCAGATAAAACTATCATTGCATTATATTAAAAAATACACCTGAAGGGAATCGAACCCTCGCACACGGCTCCGGAAACCGTTGCTCTATCCACTGAGCTACAGATGCACTTGCTATTTTACAATATTTTTTAACAGAATGCAATGATTAATTTTAAATTTTTATTTTAATCTTTTCTTTAATGCATCAACAACTGTTTCTAGGATCTTGATTCTTGCATAATATTTGGAATTTGCCTCAACAACAGTCCATGGTGCATAGGTTGTCGAAGTCCTCAGAATCATCTCATCAACAGCCTTCTCATAACTGTCCCATTTTTCCCGGTTACGCCAGTCCTCATCTGTAATCTTCCATTGCTTCTGGGGATTCTCCATCCTGTCTTTGAATCGTCGCTCCTGTTCATCTTTGTCAATTTGAAGCCAGAACTTCAGTACAACGGCGCCATGATCCGTCAGGTCCTCCTCCATCTGATTGATCTCACGGTAAGCACGCCGCCATTCCTCCTCCGTGCAAAATCCTTCGATCCTCTCAACCATGACACGTCCATACCATGTCCTGTCAAAAATAGCCATATGTCCGTCCTTAGGCATCTTCTGCCAGAATCGCCAGAGATAATGATGAGCTTTCTCTATATCATTTGGAGCCGCCGTCGGCACAACCTCATATCCCCGCGGATCCATTTTCTCAGTCAGACGCTTGATGGCACCGCCTTTACCGGCAGCATCCCATCCTTCCAGTGCCACAACAACAGGTATTCTTTTCAGATACATCTCATTGTGTAAAATCTGCAGCTCGCTCTGCAGTTTATTTAACTTTTTCTTATATTCTTCCTTCGTAAGAGATTTTGTTACATCTATACCTGCCAGAACGGAAGTGCGCATCTCTTCATTACCGGCAGCCCCGGCAGAAGGTATCAATGCAGCCGGAGAAGGCATGCCTTCTTTTATCTCACTCAGCCGCTTTTCAAGGAGCTGTACTGTGACTGACATAATCTTTATTGCTGCATATTCCCGATCCGTTGCCTCAATAATATGCCAGGATGCCCATGGCATATCCGTCTGTTCAAGCATCCTGTCATACATGGTCAGATAAGAATCATATTGTTTGTTGTGCTTCCAGTCTGCCTTTGTCACACGCCACTTTGTCTCCGGTGAACTTTCAAGCCTCTTCAGTCTTTTAGCCTGCTCCTTTTCTGAGATATGAAGAAAGAACTTGATAATAAGCGTTCCGCCTGCGGCAAGCTGTTCCTCAAAAGAAAGGATCTGCTTATAGGCAGAGGCCAGTTCATGATCACTGACCGGCTTGTCCATTTGCTCTGTTATAACCTTTCTGTACCAGCTCCTGTCAAAAATATGCATCCGTCCTTTTTCCGGTGTCCTTGTCCAGAAGCGCCACAAAAAAGGATGCATCTGTTCTTCCTCATTCTCTTTCTTTATGGTAAATACTTTAAAGCCACGGGGATCCAGCGGCTGAATCAGATGATTGATCAGCGTACCCTTACCGGAAGCCCCCCATCCTTCAAATACGATCATAACCGGAAGACCATATTTTTTTGCATCTCTCTGAAGCTCTGCCAACCTTGGCTCCAGTTCTTCAGCCAGCTTTTTATATTCTTTTTTGTTCATCTTTCTGTCCAGATCAATATTTCCTAACATAGCTTCTCCTTTACTGATTTAGCAAACATATCAGAAGCATTCAACAACAAAGGGGAGCCATAAAATATTCAGGAAGGTCCGGATGATTCCGCCGGACATACTCCCAGTTCATATTCTACAACATCCCCTCTTTTGTGCCGTTCATGCTCTTTGGCAGTTCTAAAAATACTTTTTGTTTCCCCAGAGATTGCTTTTCTTGAACTCCAGATATTCACTGTAGGCCTTTTCAAGAATCTGCTTCTCGTTCGTAAACTTCAACAAATGATACGCTTCGTGGTATTTATAATATCCCGAATCCACGAAATACTCTTCGCGCTGTGGTTTGCTGAAATAGCTGTCAGACATCATCAAATACCAATGTACTTCCTTCATCACCATATCCTGGGATGTATTAAAGCTGTACTGGCTCTTGCCGACATATTTGATGATAGATGCATCCACACCCGTTTCTTCTTTAACCTCTCTGATTGCCGTTTCCTTAAATTCCTCGCCTGCCTCAACAGTACCTTTTGGTAACACCCATCCTTCATATTTGTTCCTGTAATTTTTGTATAATAGAAGGATCTTACCTCTGAATATAACCACACCGCCACAGCTTGTTGCCTGCGTCATTGCAATTCCTCCCTGCTTGATTGGTGTGTGTCAAGTATCTGACTACTAGTATACAATGAATTCACACATTTTACAATAAAATTGCAGGAAATTAAGTTTTTGTTCAGAAACTAGTGCGTATGCGTCTTATAACTTTTACTGATTCAGATATGCATCAAACATTTCCGCTGCAATCGGAACAGTTTCTCTGCTGGCTGTACCTGCATCTTCCACAAGAATGCAGACAGCAATTTGGGGATCATCCGCAGGTGCGAAACCAACAAACCACGCGTTGTTGCCCCTCCCGACAACCTCTGCAGTACCTGTTTTTCCTGCCGCATCATAACTCCTGTCAGAAAGCCTGTAACCTGTTCCATAATCAACAACAGCCTTCATCATTTCTGTCAGCTGTTTTGATTCCGATGCAGACATCAGACTGCCGTAGCTTTCCGGCGTATTTTTTTCCAGAACAGTACCCTCCGCATTCTGGATTTCATCAATAACATAAGGTTCCATCAATGTACCGCCGTTGGCAATGGCACTGACCAGCATCGCTGCATGAATCGGAGTAATCACTGTATTACCCTGCCCGATGGAAGTGGCACCTATCTGCCAGTCACTGTCACTTTCTGCGATATTAAATTTGCTCTTTGCGGTCGTAAACTGTGTCGGCAGATTCTGATTGAAAAGAAGGTCTTCGCTGACCTGATTCATTTTATTGATATCTATGGAGAGCCCCAGGTTTGCAAAGGATGCATTGCAGGACTCGGCAAAGGAATCTGTCAGATCCAGTTCACCATGTACCTCTCCGTCATAACATCTGATATAGCTTTCTCCGTTATCTGAATTAAGAGAAATATAACCATCACAATCATAACTGTAACTATCCGGATCACCGCCGCTTCTCAGGTAAGCAAGTGTCGTCACGATTTTAAATATGGAACCCGGAACAAATAACCCCTGAGTGGACTGATTCAGAAGAACTTTGCTGTTCTCATCCTGAATAATATCTTCGTAATTATCCACCAGCGAATTGGGATCATAATCCGGCTTGGAAACCATGGCCAACACTTTTCCGGTTGACGGCTCAATAGCAACAATGGCTCCCTGCCTGTCTCCTAATGCGTCATGAGCTGTCTGCTGAAGTTCTGCGTTCAGAGTTGTAATAACACTGTTTCCGGGATTTTTCTTTCCCATGATTTCATTAAAGATCTTCTGAAGCGGCTGAATATCTGAACTGATCATGTTATAATCCGCTGAAAGTTCAATACCGGATTTATTGATCTCACTGGTGCCAACCACATGCGCAAAAGTACATCCATACGGATAATATCTGTAATAATTACCATTGCCATCATCTACGGATTCAGCCAGTACCTCACCGTCCGCCGAAAGAATATCTCCCCTTTCAACACTCTCCGCCATTTTTGCCAGACGGCTGTTATGTGCATTATTAATGACTTCTTTGCTGGTCACAGCATCAAAATATATAAAATATCCAATCATACCTGTAAACAGCAGCAGCATGACATAGGTAATCCGCATGATCTCCTTATTGGTACGACGTTTTTCCGAAAGTTCCCTCCTGATCTGCTCTTCATATTCATCCGCAGAAACAGATTCCTTTTTACTTTTCTTTTTCTTTCGTTTGGCTTTTTCTTCAGCCTCCCGCTCATTGATCTTCCGATAACGTTCCACATCACTGTCATCGAAGTCAAAATGATCAATATCATCAACACCAGGTATATATCCCATCAAATCTTCATCCGGAAGCAGATCGAAATCATCTCTTTTGCTGCCTCTGACATCGGCCGACGTATCATCAAGACTTTCTTTTCTGTAAATGTGTCTTGTGTCATCGAGCCGCCTGTTCTGATTCTCTTCGTTTTTCTTCAATCTGTTTCACCTCTTTCTGTTTCAAAAGATATAGTCCCTGAATGACTGCAAATACTATGATTGTAGACAGAATAGAACTGCCGCCATAACTGATGAGCGGCAGGGTGACTCCCGTATGAGGGATAAATTTGATAACGCCGCCGACACATAAAAACAGCTGAAAACCATAGGATATGCTCAGGCCGATAGCCAGGATTTTATAAAAATTATTTGTAAGACGCAAAGAAATATTAATAAACATTATAAAGCAGCTGATAAACACAAGCAGCAGGCAGATTGCAAACAAGCCTCCAAGCTCCTCTGCTATCACCGAAAAAATAAAGTCGCTCTCACGAACCGGAATATCCTTCGGCATTCCCTGATAAAGCCCCATACCGAACCAGCCTCCGGTGCCTATGGCAAAAAGAGACTGTGCGATCTGATATCCGGCATCATTATAATTGGACCACGGATCCTTCCATGCAATCACACGCCGCTTCACATGATCAAATAGCCGGTAGGCCACAATGGATGCAAGACTGCCGGCTCCCAATCCCAGCAACGGCCAAATGATCTGTCTGGAAGCCACATACAGCATAATCATGTAAGTAACAAAGAAAATGACTGCAGCACCCAGATCCTTTTCAACAACCAGCATGAGTACAAAAACCGCCGCGATAACAGAAGTCAGTATGATCTGTCTCAGACTGGTATCCTTATAAAGCATAGCTGCAACAAAAAATACAAAAATAATCTTTGCCAGCTCAGAAGGCTGAAAACCTATACCTGCAATGTTGATCCAGTTGGTGGCTCCATAAACCTTCGTTCCAAATACAAATACAGAACCTACGACAACAAGGCCCAAAATACCATATACAATTCCCAGCCGACTTAAAAATCCTGCTTTTTCAACAATCACAGGAACAGCCAGACTGAATGCCACGGAGGCCACAGCGATCAGAAACTGTTTGACAGCCAGTGATAATTCAAGCCTTGTCAGCATAACAAAACCAATCATCATCAGAAAAAACATATTGTTGATAAGAAGCCGTGATGCATTTCTGTAAATATTACTGTACATAAATAATGCAATTATAAAAAAGCAAAGCTGCGCACCATAAAAGACGATGACATACATGGAACGCTCATTCATAAAGATGATCACATACAGCATGAAGTGCATAAGCAGCATCAGAAAATTCTGACTCCTGTATATTCTGCGTTTTTTCCGCTCTGTTTTGGCATTAAAAACAGTAAAACACCGAATCGTATAAATTGCCATCAACAGAGCAATCATGTACTTAAACAATTGGGTTATAACATTAATCATTCCACACCTACTCTATTCCTCTCTGATAATGTCCCTTTGTGTAATCACGTATGGCCGGTTCTGTCACAGTTCTTCCGGATAGAATGCCGGAATAAAAGTGCAGGATTTCTTCCACTTTTTCCGGAGATTCCTCTAAAAACTGCAGCCGTATGGCTTTTACTCCAAGATCGTCCAGATCCCTTGCAGCAGCATCCGCCAGATGCAGAGGCACACTGTTATAAATAAGATTATAACAGAAATTACATACATTTTTCACAGGAAAATGCTTGTGATAACGATCCTCCATCATATGTATGGCTGACTTACCCGTGCATTTGTCTGTTGTTTTCACCAGGCACTGAGCAGATACCATCAGTGGAAGATAACCGTAAACAATCATTTCACTGTTCCCCTTATTATTCATAGAAGCCAGCTCCCTGCGGTTCAGCTCCAGCGGCAATGTTGTTCCGGACATCATCTCCAGATAAATGCCGCCTGAAAGATCATTCATACAATACAGATTATAATCTGATATACAAGGCTGTGTAACATCCATAGAACGAAGCATCAGCAATGTCTCCACATTTCGTACCAGAAAACCGTCCGTCATTGAAGTTTCAAACAGCTGCTTCCGTCTTTTATAGACTTCTGCTGAAGAATCCCTCAAAATATAGGGCATAGCCAGATAAAACTGCCTTCCTGAAGCATGCGCAAGCTCCGAAGCCTCCGCAATAATCCGATCATCTCCTTCATCATTAAAATAAATGCGTCGGATCTCAGGATCATCCGGTACCGCACGAAGCTGTTCCAGATTAGCGACAAGTACATATAATTCCCGATCAACCTTCAATGAATGTTCAGCAGTCTCTGTTCTCAGCTTTTCTGTCTGAACCTTCTTTTGGCGTCTGAATGGCTGCAATACGGCAGCCTCAAGCTGTGTCAGAGCATCCCTTCTCAGCTGATTCAGTTCCTGTACAGTCAGATAGCATCCCTCTTCCAAAGAAATATCGAGATGTTCGAATGCAAACGGAGTACCGCCTGTCTTCGTAAGACGTCTGCGAATATCTTCCGCCTCAGCCGGCCGGTTCTGAGCAGCCTGTACAACGGGTCCCTCCACTGTCAGATGATACGTGCCATCATACACATCTATTTTAGCAGGTGATTCTTTCGAAATACTTACAGAACAATAAATCTTCTCTTTCAGATCATTATTTTTTACAAAACTTTCAGTCACTTTCCCAATCAGAGCTTCATTCCTCGTCCTCATAACAGGACAATTTTTTTTAACAGGCTTTCCTGAATATTTATATCGAAAATCGCTGCCGGCACGGATGCTCCGGTCAAGCTTAATGGAAACCTGATCCGTTAATTCCAATACGTCACCCGGACTCAGATCACGGTCAGTATGAATAAGCACTTCACCCTTTTTCATTGGTTCTGCCCTGCCCACACATAATCCGGAATGATTAGGTCTGGCAATGGTTATCATCTCCCGTCCGTTATGCCGTCCGAAATAACCATCCGTAAATCCTCCCCGATTATAAAGGTCCATGAGCTGTTCAATATCCTTTTTTTGTATTTTGTATCCTTCCCTGCCTTTTTCCAGATACAGATCCACATATTTCCTGTAGACAGCTGTCGTCAGAGCTGCGTACTCCGGCTTTTTCATACGCCCTTCAATCTTCAGGGAATCCACACCTGCTTCAAGAATATCAGGCAGCCATTCAAGACTGCACAGATCCTTTGGACTCAGCAGGTAGCCGGATTGACGGCCTGCATCACCTTCAAAGCTGTAAGGCAGACGACACGGCTGAGCACACCGGCCGCGGTTGCCGCTTCTGCCTCCAATCATGCTGCTCATAAGGCATTGTCCGGAATAACAATAACATAATGCGCCATGGACAAAAGTCTCTATTTCAAGTCCTGTTTCTCTTTTCATGGATGCAATCTCATCCAGACTCAATTCTCTTGGCGTAACAATTCTCGTAACCCCCTGGTTGCCAAGCCAGCGTCCATAATCAGTGCCGCATACAGTCATCTGCGTGCTTGCATGAACAGGAAGGTCAGGGAAATGATCATGGATCCACTTCAGAACACCCATGTCCTGAACGATGACAGCATCCAGTCCCTGTTCATAGAAGGGGCTGAGATAACTCATTAACCGGTTTTCTATCTCTGTATTCTTCAAAAGCGTATTGACGGTCAAATACAGCCGACGTCCATGCAGATGGGCATAGTCAATCGCCTGCAGCATCTGATCCATATCCACATTATCTGCATAGGCTCTGGCTCCAAAAAGCATACCACCGATATAAACAGCATCAGCCCCCGCTTTATAAGCAGCCCTCATTGTATCAAAGGATCCGGCCGGTGCAAGAATCTCTATCTGCCTCATTTTACTTCTCCTGTAATAACATCATTGATCAAAATTTATAATTAAAGAAAGCTGTCGCAAAAAATCTGTCAAAACAGATGGTGCGGCAGCCTTACCAATGTCGACGGCAAAATAAACATTATGACTTTTGCTGATAGCCCCTGGCTTCCAGCTTAACGATCTGCTTCTGGAGTTCATTGATCTCTTCCTTGAGCCTGTCGATTGTCTTCGTTGACTCCTCAAGCTGGATCTGGGCAGAAATCAATTCATGCTTCAGGTCATATTCAGCCTTATCCTTATCTTCCAGATCAGCTTCCAGATCACCGATCCTCTTTCTTGCTTTATAATAATCATCTGCCATATTAAGTTCCAGCAGCGTCTTCTGCATATCGCTGCCCATTCTCTTATAACCCGGCAGCTGGTTCAGTTCTGACATCTTATTGTTAATATATAATGCAATCTTCTGAAGATATTCCTCGCTCTCATAGCCGCTCAGTGTATAGACCTTGCCTCCTAATAAAACCTGTACATCTGTTTTCGATGCCATTTTATATCCTCCTTTTATCTTCAGGTACTATTTATCATTATAAACGAAAAGAAAAGAAAAACAACCCTAAATATTAAAAACCACAATGAGAACGAGCCAGGTCTGTGACAACTCTTCCGCGTGGCGTCCTCTGTAAAAAGCCGTTTTTAATCAGATACGGTTCATAAACCTCTTCCAGTGTACCGGCATCCTCACCAAGCGCAGCCGCCAGTGTATCCAGTCCCACAGGACCTCCGCCAAACTTTTCCATCATAGTGATCAGAATATTCCTGTCTGACTGATCCAGACCATATTTATCCACATCCAGCAGATCCAGAGCTTCATTGGCTGCCTGAAGCGTGATAATGCCATCATAACGCACCTGAGCAAAATCACGGACACGTTTCAGCAGACGGTTAGCCAGACGCGGCGTTCCTCTTGAACGCCGGGCCAGCTCTTCTGCCCCCCGTTCATCAATCTTTACCTGCAGTACCTGGGCCGAACGCCTGATAATCGTCATCAATTCATCCGTTGTATAAAATTCCAGACGATTGACAACACCAAATCGATCCCGTAATGGAGCCGTAAGGAGCCCTGCTCTTGTTGTCGCCCCGACTAATGTAAATTTTGGAAGATCAAGGCGAATAGACCGTGCCGTCGCTCCCTTGCCAATGACGATATCAATGGCAAAATCTTCCATGGCAGGGTACAGTACTTCTTCTACCTGTCGATTCAGTCGATGGATCTCATCAATAAAAAGCACATCACCTTCTGACAGATTATTGAGAATCGCCGCGATTTCCCCTGGTTTTTCAATGGCAGGACCGGACGTGACCTTCATCTTTACTCCCATTTCATTGGCAATAATACCTGCCAGCGTTGTCTTTCCAAGACCTGGAGGCCCATAAAAAAGCACATGATCCAAGGGTTCTTCCCTCAGCTTAGCCGCTTCTATATATATCTTTAAAGTCTCTTTAACCTTTTGCTGTCCAATATAATCTGCAAGCAGCTGGGGTCTCAGGTGATTCTCTATTTTAACATCCTCTTCTGCAAATTCCGTTGTAATAATCCTTTTATTCATTCCATCCACCTAAAGTACCATGATTTTCTTCAATGCCTGTTTCAAAAGTGATTCGCTGTCCATTGTACCTGCATCCGGCACAGCACGTACAGCACGTACAGCCTCTGTATGACTGTATCCCAGGGCTGTCAGCGCCATAATTACCTCTCCCGCTGCAGAAGCCCCGTCAGCATCACTGATGTGAGCACCCGAATCATTACCTGCAGTTCCGGTAACCATGGATTCCAGATCCAGCTTGTCTTTCAACTCAATAATCAACCGTTTGGCCGTCTTGGCTCCCACACCCGGCGCTTTGGAAATGGCTTTAACATCCTCCGCTAAAATGGCCATACGCAGTTCATCAGCGGACAGAGCAGATAAAATGCCGAGAGCTGCCTTTGGTCCCACACCGTTGACTGCAATCAGAAGTTTAAAAATATTCAGATCGTCTCTGGTCACAAAACCAAAAAGTCCCAGTGCATCCTCCCTCACATACATATACGTATATATCTTCATCATTGTACCTGTATCCGGCAGCCTCCGAATGACAGATGCAGGTACCTGGATCTCATAGCCAATGCCCTGACAGTCGATCACAATGCTGTCCTTCTCAATCTCACATAAATTGCCCTGTATAAATGCAATCACAAAATTCACTCCTTTGCAGAACATGATATCACAAAACAATTGTTCAGTCCAGCTTTTCGTAAATCTGGACTGTCCGTCGTTTTTATGCTATGATGATCCGGGAGGTCGCTTTATGTTTGTTTTTGATGAATTTATTGATCTGGATATAAGTCTTTCTGACAAAACACTTTTACTGAATATTGAGACAACAGGACTGTCTCCGCGCAATGCATTCATCTATCTGATTGGTATGGGCTGGCAGGAGCATCATGGCCTGCAGACGCGTTGTCTCCTTGCAGAGAGCAGAATGGATGAGCGAAAGCTTATGGAATATTTTCACGAATTTCTTCCCCGTTTTAAACGAATTCTGTCCTTTGGCGGGCAGAGTTTTTCCTGGCGTTTTATGAACAGCCGGTGGACTAATTACGGTGATGATGGAGATGATCTTTTTGCCGGAAGCTTTATGGAAGACATTCAAAAAGATATGTCACCTTATAAAAACGCCCTGGCCCTTTCTGATTTTAAAAAAAATACTGTTGAAGATTTTGTCGGCTTTCATCGTCAATCGAATATCTCCGGCAAAGATCTGATGGCTGTTTTTGCTGAATGGGAACGGAATTGTGATGATGACTCACGCAGTCAGATTCTCGCTCATCACAGAGATGATATGTGTTCTCTTCTCCATTTGTGCCGTTTATCCGCCTATACAAGTTTCTGGAATGGCAATTTTAAACAGATTCTCTCATGGCAGTTAAAGGATGCCCACTGCATATTCCGGCTTTTATTAGACACTCCTGTTATACAGTCTTTGCATTACAGGACGAAACATAGCACCATTGATCTGAATGATCAGGAAGCTATTATCAACACGCCTGTTTATCAGGGACATCTGAAATATTTCTTTCCTGGTCCGGTAAAAGATTATTATTATCTTCCTGCCGAAGACCAGGCTGTTCACCGTTCTGTCGCATGTTACGTGGATAAGGCCTACCGTAAGAAAGCTACGGCTGCTACCTGTTATACAAAGAAAGAGGGAATCTTTCTTCCAACAGATAATTGTCGTATTCAACCTCTTTTTCAGGAGGAATATCATTCGAAAGAATACTATATTCTTTATGATCCCGAAAACTGGAGAAATAATCCTGACATATTGAACCAGTATCTTGTCTCATGTATCAAAGAGCTGCCGCAATAATTGATGACAGCTCTTTGAATCATTATTTTTTATCTTTTTTGACTTTTCCAAGGATTAAACTGAAATTCAGTTTTTCTTTTGCTTCACTGGCCAGCTGATTCAATTCTGTTTCAGCTTCCTTCTCCACATCAGTGGTACAGTTCATCTGATACTTATTCTTTTCAATCTGCTTGAAAACATTCCGGCGTCCCGACTTGGTGATGATCATATCCAAAAAGACATCTCTGTTATCAATAAAAATCCATGGTCTTTCCGTACAAATCTTTTCCTTTGCCAGGTGCCCCGCCTCAGATTGCTTGACATCCAGAAGAATTGTATGACATTTAAATTTACGGTCATAAATATAAATCTTATATTCTGTCGGTTTGGCGACAGTCCCGTAAACCGGATCTTCAAAACAGGCAATTATATCCTCTGATCTGATGACTTTACACATACTGAATAAATGCATGGAAAAAAGAAGAATGAACTGCTTTGTAACCACCAGATTACCGGCACTAAGTACATTCTTATCTTCCAGATCCTTCTTCAGCAATGCAAAATTCCGGCTGCTGTGTCCAAAAACCGATTTTTCAAAATGAAAGGCCTGATAAACCATCATAACACCAAGAGCTGCCATCAGTACACATATGAGCAGGCCAAAGATATAAGCCATCCTGCTGTCTTTATCGTAGCTGCCCGTCATTTCCTGTATAATTGCCACAGTTATACTGCCGACTGTCAGCAAAACAGCACTTCCCATCATTAAACGAAGCACAAAACATTTTAACTTTATGGCATAATATGGCTGCATAATAAGCCCCCTTTGAAAAAAAGACTTTGCCCACCTTCAGCAGGCAAAGTCTTTGAAACCACAAATTATTCTTCTGTCTCTTCCTTCACATCCAAAGCTTTCATGCTCAGGCTGATCTTCTGAGATTCCTCATTAAAGTCAACAACCTTTGCTGTAATAACCTGTCCGTAAGAAAGTACATCAGCCGGCTTATCCACATGATCTCTTGAAATCTGAGAGACATGAAGAAGTGCATCAACACCAGGCTCCAATTCAACAAAAGCACCAAAATCTGTCATTCTGGCAACCTTACCCTCAACAACGTTGCCTACTGCATACTTCTCAGCAGCAGTCAGCCATGGATTTGTCTCAGGGAACTTCAGGCTTAAAGCAATCTTCTCACCCTGAATATCCTTAATAAGAACCTTCAGTACATCGCCTACCTTGAGAACCTTCTTAGGATTCTCAACTCTGCCCCATGACATCTCGGAAATATGCAGCAGACCATCTGCACCACCCAGATCGATAAATGCACCGAAATCTGTAACATTCTTAACACGACCTTCAACTGTCATACCTGCCTCGATCTTTTCAAACAGCTCTTTCTGCTTCTGAGCCTTCTCAGCAAGGATCAGCTGTTTTCTGTCACCGATAATTCTTCTCTTACGAGGGTTGAACTCAGTAATAACAAAGGAAATCTCCTGATCCTGATATTTGGAAAGATTCTTCTCATAGGTATCAGATACAAGGCTGGCCGGAATAAATACTCTTGCTTCCTCAACGACAACACTCAAACCACCATCCAGTACACTGGCAACCTTGGCTGTAAGAACTTCCTTGTTGTTAAAAGCTTCTTCAATTCTCTTATTGCCTCGCTCAGCAAGAAGTCTCTTGTAAGTAAGAAGAACCTGACCTTCTCCATCATTCACCTTAAGAACCTTTGCCTGCATTGTGTCGCCAACATTAACAACTGTTCTCAAATCAAGATTAGATGTGTTGGAATATTCACTTCTCGTAATAATTCCGTCTGCTTTGTAACCTATATTAAGAATGATTTCATCTTCTTTAACATCGATGACAGTACCTTCTACGACTTCTCCTGTTCTTATAGTTTTTAATGATGCTTCCAATAACTGTTCAAAACTCATTTCTGACATATTGGTGTGAACCTCCTCGATAATATTATTTGGGGTTGAAGCCCCTGCTGTAATACCTACATTACCTATAGATTCAAATGCCTTTAAATCCAAGTCAACAAGTGTCTGTATATAGTAAGTATTTTTACATTCGTTTTTGCAAATATCATATAATTTCTGCGTGTTGGAACTATGACGTCCTCCGATGACGATCATCGCGTCAACGTGTCCGGCTATCTCCCGGGCTTCCGTCTGCCGTTCCTCCGTCGCATTACATATAGTATTTAAACATCTTATATCATAACCCTTTTTAGAAATAATTTCAACTAATAATTGAAATTTATTGTAATTAAATGTCGTCTGTGAAACCAGACAAAGCTTTTCGCCCGGTTCAGCGGAAAATAACTCCGCCTCCTCAGGGCTTTCTATAATCACCGGCTGTCGGGTGCACCAGCCGCTGATAGCCTGTACCTCAGGATGATTCCGGCTGCCGACAATAATAATCCCATATCCCTGAGCACTGTAATCCTCAACAATCCTGTGAATCTTTTTTACAAAGGGGCAGGTGGCATCCACAATTTCAAATCCCAGCTCTTTCAGCTGTTCCATTTCTTTCTTCGAAACACCGTGGGAGCGGATAATCATAATTCCTTTTGGCAGGCCGGACGCCTCCTCCATTGAATTAACAACAGATATACCTTTTGCTGCCAGATCCTCCACAACGGATTCATTATGTATGATCGGACCATAAGTATAAACATGTTCCTTTCCTGCCATACTGTAAGCCATATCCACCGCCCGGTGAACGCCAAAACAGAATCCGGCTGTCTTTGCCAATATAACCTCTCTCATCAATATCTCCCTTTAAATGGACTGCCTGATCAACTGGTTCAGATAAGAGACTACTTCATCTATATTCATATCGGATGTATCCACAAGAACCGCATCCTCCGCCTGCTTTAGCGGAGCAATGGAGCGGCTCATATCCCGCTGATCGCGCTCTATGATTTCCTGTTCTATGCTCTCCAGAGTACAGACTGTTCCCTTCTCTGTCAGTTCTTTATAACGCCGAAGCGCACGGACATGGGAACTGGCAGTGAGATAGATTTTCACATCCGCATTCGGAAGCACATGTGTTCCGATATCCCGTCCATCCATGATCACATCTGAAGCATCTGCCAGTGAACGCTGCAGATGCAAAAGCTTGTCCCTGACAACAGACAGTGCGGATATTCTGCTGGACATCTGGCTGACTTCCTCTGTACGAATATAATCATTGACATTGCGTCCGTTCAGGATCACCTGCTGTGCGCCATTCCTGTACTGAATATCTATGACGATATCTTCACAGGCCCCGGTTACTGCCTGCATATCTGTAACGTCCACTTTTTGTTCTATCATATACAAAGCCATGGCCCGGTACATGGCACCTGTGTCCACATAAATATAATTCAATTGTCCGGCCAACATTCTGGCAATTGTACTTTTACCGGCACCTGCCGGTCCGTCAATGGCAATATTTTTGCCCATACCAATCATTCCTTTATCTTTATTTATTCAGCTATTCCCTCTGCGGCTGCCCTGCCGGCCATATAGGCTGTAGACCATGCAATCTGAAGATTATAGCCACCGGTCACAGCATCCAGATCCATCACTTCACCGGCGAAGTACAGTCCCTGAACAAGCTTTGATGCCATAGTCCCCGGATGAATCTCCTTTACACGGATCCCTCCCTGAGTAATGATAGCCTCATTAAATCCACGGACACCGGTCACCGTCATGGTCAGATGTTTGATGACAGATACCAGCTGCTGACGCTGCTGTTTTGTTATATCATGCACGATTCGATAAGGATCTATTCCCGCAAGATCGATCACAACCGGTATCAGGCTTGCAGGCAGCAGCTCCGATAATGAATTCCGTATCTGCCTATTGATATTTTTATCAAAATCCCGGAGAATGCGTGCATCCAGCTGCTCTTCTGTCAGAGACGGTTTCAGATCAATTACAGCTGCAACCGGACCTTTCTTCAATCTTGGAGCAATACAGGTACTGCCGCTTAAAACAACCGGACCTGTGATGCCAAAATGAGTAAACATCATCTCACCAAAATCCTTAAAAAAGGCCTTTTTGCCCTGCTGCAACGAAAAGGAAATATTCTTGAGGGAAAGGCCCTGAAGCTGACGGCACCATTCCTCCTTGATATTCATAGGAACCAGAGAAGGATTCAAAGGTGTCACATGATGCCCGGCAGCCTCCGCCATTCGATATCCATCTCCCGTGGAGCCTGTCGATGCATAGGACATGCCGCCGGTTGCCAAAATAACCGCATCTGCCCCAATCTGTTCACCATTCGCCAGACATATACCTTCTATGTGCCCATCCTCCATCAGAAGTTCTGTGACTTCCTGATTCAGATGTATATGGACTTTATTCTTTTTCAAAGCATCTGTTAATGCTCTGATAACATCTGATGATTTGTCAGAAGCCGGAAAAACCCGCTGCCCGCGCTCCGTCTTAAGAGGAAGACCGAGTCCTGTCAGATAACGCATCATATCCTGATTGCTGAAAGTATAAAAAGCCGAATACAAAAAACGCGGATTAGATATGATACTGCGGAATAATTCATCCACATCTTCACAGCCATTTGTCACATTGCATCGTCCCTTACCGGTAATATACAATTTCTTCCCCAGCTTTTCATTATGCTCATAAATATGCACTTCCGCGCCGCCTTCCGATGCCCATATGGCAGCGAACATTCCTGCAGCACCACCGCCAATCACTACTATCTTCCTCATAAGAAACCTCATTTAGGCACCTTAATCAAGGTGCTCGTATTCATTCAGCTTATTCCATATGGATTCCATTGATTTCATCGTATTGATGACAGAATCCTTATACCGCATACTCAGGGCTGCCAGCATGGCATTCACAACACTGAGCGGTGCCACCAGAGAATCTACAAAAGATACCATATCACTTCCGGCATATATAGAGCAATCTGAATATTTTGCCAATGGAGACTGCTCCCCATCGGTGATAGCAATAATCTTCGCCTTTTGATTGCGGGCAAATGAAACTGTCTGAATCGTCTTCATAGAATAACGCGGAAAGCTGATGGCTATAATCACATCCCGTTCATTGATCCGATGAATCTCTTCAATCGATTCTGTCTCGCTGTCAGACCGTATCAGCCTGACGTCTTCAAAAATGTAGCTCAGGTAATAACTCAAAAATGAAGCCAGCGTACCGCAGCTTCGTCCTCCAATAACATATATCTTCCTGGCATTGCCAATAAGATCGATAGCCTGATTGAAAGCTCTGCGGTCTATTAATTCTTCTGTTCTCTTAAGATTCTGAATATCATTGTGAATCACTGAAGAAACAAGATCTTCACTTTCAGAAAGGCGGTCATAGGTCAATGAAATTCTCTGTACTGAGCTGAGCCGCTGCTTCACCAGTTCCCCCAAAGCCTTCTGAAACTGAGGGTACCCCTTAAAACCCAATTCTGTTGCAAAACGAACAACAGTAGATTCACTTACCCCCACAATTTTCCCAAGACGCGCAGCCGTCATATCTACAGCTTTATCATAATTGCTGCAGATATAATCAGCAATATAACGCTGTCCCTTACTGAATGTCCTATATGATTCCTCTATCAATTCCAGAACATCTGCCGATGTGTCCATATTTGCCTCCAAATTTTTCATCAGTCCGTTATATCATATCACAGAATCATCAATCCCGCAAGCAAAGAAAAGCGGAACGCTCAAATTGCGTTCCGCCTGTTTATCACTTATGTATGTCAGAAAAAAATGGAAATTACTTTCTAACGATTACGCACTGACCCTGGCCGCCACCGATACACAGTGTAGCAAGACCTGTCTTAGCGTCTTCTCTCTTCTGCAGTTCGTATAACAGTGTAACAAGGATTCTGGCACCTGATGCACCGATTGGATGACCAAGAGCAATTGCACCACCGTTAACGTTAACTTTACTCATATCGAATTCAAGATCTCTTGCTACTGCCAGAGACTGAGCTGCGAATGCTTCGTTAGCTTCGATCAGATCGATATCATTGATTGTTAAACCAGCCTTAGCCATAGCCTTTCTGCAAGCCGGAACAGGTCCGATACCCATAACTGAAGGATCTACACCGCCTGTAGCGTAGGAAACGATTGTTGCAAGAGGTTTGATGCCTAATTCTTCAGCTTTTTCTTTTGTCATAACTACCAGAGCTGCTGCACTGTCGTTAATACCTGAAGCATTAGCTGCTGTAACTGTACCGCCATCTTTCTTGAAAGCTGGTTTTAATTTAGCAACCTTCTCAATTGTTGTGCCGAATTTTGGATGCTCATCTGTATCAAATACAACGTCACCCTTCTTGCCATGGATAACAACAGGAACGATCTCATCTTTGAACTTGCCGGCCTTGATAGCTGCTTCAGCCTTAGCCTGAGAAGCTACTGCAAACTCATCCTGCATTTCTCTTGTAAGACCATACTGTTCTGCAACGTTTTCAGCTGTGATACCCATATGATACTGATTGAATGCATCCCACAGACCATCATTAACCATAACGTCAACGATCTTGTTGTTGTTCATTCTTGCGCCCCAACGAGCACTTGGAATAGCATAAGGAGCAGCACTCATGTTCTCTGTACCACCGCAGACAACGATTTCGGATTCGCCTGCAAGAATCTGGTTAGCTGCAAGAGCAACGCTCTTCAGACCGGAACCGCAAACGATGTTGATTGTCATAGCAGTTGTCTCGATTGGTAAACCTGCTTTTAAGGTAACCTGACGAGCGATATTCTGTCCAAGACCAGCCTGTAATACGTTACCGAAGATAACTTCATCAACCTGTTCAGGTTTGATGCCTGCTCTCTTAACAGCTTCCTTAACAACAAGAGCACCAAGTTCTGCTGCTGGAACGTCCTTTAATGTACCGCCAAATGTACCGATAGCTGTTCTACATGCACTAGCAATTACAATTTCTCCCATGATTTTGTTCTCCCTTTCATAAAAAATGTAAAGTAACCGATTGCACGCATCGTTAATGTCTTGTCAACCTAGACTGTTCAGAAGAATCGTCCGTAACACTCGTTAATTAATTAACATCGCATTAACCCCGTGATGCTTTTATTATAACATGTATTTTACTTTTGTACAGTACTTTTTATGTTTTTTTAGAAATACGCTTTTTTTTGTTTAAAAAACGGAGTTTTTGCAGATTTTTTTTGTTCACAATACCGGTTTATCTTTTTTAAGTCAATCCGTTTTATTTTTTATTAAGTGTTAATAATATAACGCGATTGGATGAACCAATTTAAACCGGATAAGCGCCGGATGCCGTATCTGCACATTCCGGATCCACTTTATCCTGCTGTGCTTCACGATATCTGAAGAATTCCATCGCAACCTGTGGGAACAATGCATAGGACAGGACGTCTTCATCCTGCTGTTTATAGCGCGCCATTTCCTTTTCCATATCATCCAGTTCCGGCTTCAGAAGATCTGCCGGCCTGCAGGTAATCGGTTCTTCATCGCCGCAGGCTTTTTTCTGTACTTCCGGATTAAACGGTTTGACAGTCTGTCCATATTCCCCATGAAGAAGGGCTTTGCTCTCCTTTGTGATCATCTTATATCTTTCACCCATTAATACATTCAGTACAGCCTGGGTTCCAACGATCTGTGAAGACGGCGTCACCAGCGGCGGCTCGCCAAAATCTTTACGGACACGCGGAATCTCTTCCAGTACCTCGTAGTATTTATCTTCTGCATGGGCATCCTTTAACTGTGATACAAGATTGGACAGCATACCTCCCGGAACCTGATACATCAAAGTCTTAATATTAACACCCAGTACCTTTGGATTCAGCAAGCCGCTCTTTAAGGCATCCTCCTGGATCGGACGGAAATAGTCAGCAATCCCAGCCAGAAGTTTCTGGTCAAATCCCGGATCATATTCCGTACCTCTGAAAGTTTCACACATAACTTCCGTCGCAGGCTGACTTGTACCAAGAGCAAACGGTGACATGGCAGTATCAATGACATCACAGCCCGCTTCAACAGCCTTCATGTAAGTCATGGAAGCGACACCGCTGGTGTAATGGGTATGCAGCTGAATAGGCAGGGATGTGGATTCCTTCAGCGCTGTCACCAGTTCCTGTGCCCTGTAAGGCACCAGGAGACCTGCCATATCTTTGATACAGATAGAATCCGCGCCCATCTCCTCAATACGTTTTGCGATCTCTTTCCAATAATCAAGGGTATAGGCCTCTCCCAGTGTATAACACAGAGCAATCTGGGCATGTCCTCCTTCTTTTTTACAGGCTTTTACAGAAGTCTCCAGATTGCGAAGATCGTTCAGGGCATCAAAAATACGAATAATATCAATGCCATTGGCAATGGATTTCTGAACAAAATATTCTACCACGTCATCCGCATAATGACGGTACCCAAGAATATTCTGTCCCCTGAAAAGCATCTGAAGCTTTGTATGTTTAAAACCATCCCGAAGCTTACGAAGCCGCTCCCACGGATCCTCCTTTAAAAAACGCAGACTGGCATCAAATGTGGCGCCGCCCCAGCACTCAACTGAGTGATAGCCGACCTGATCCATTTTATCGATGATCGGCAGCATCTGTTCCGTTGTCATACGGGTAGCGATCTGTGACTGATGAGCATCACGCAGGATCGTTTCCGTAATGCCCACTGGTTTTTTCTTTATTTCAGACATAATCTTTCTCCTATCTAAACAATTTCTTGGTCAAAACCTTTACACGGCTGTATTGCCTAAACACCAAAAATCGCCATGAATATACCCGCTGCCACAGCTGTACCGATAACGCCGGCCACATTCGGTCCCATAGCATGCATCAGCAGGAAATTGGTCGGATCTTCCTCTGCTCCTACTTTCTGGGCAACACGGGCTGCCATTGGAACTGCAGATACACCGGCTGCACCAATCAGCGGATTCACTTTGCCGCCGGTCGCTTTGCACATGATCTTGCCAAATATTACACCTGAAGCCGTGCCAACAGCAAAGGCAACCAGACCAAGCACAAAGATTTTAATAGTGGTCCAGTTAAGGAAAGCTTCGGCACTGGTTGTCGCACCGACGGATGTACCAAGCAGAATAACAATAATATACATCATGGCATTGGATGCCGTTTCTGATAACTGCTTGACAACACCAGATTCTCTGAACAGATTGCCGAGCATGAGCATACCAAGCAGAGGAGCTGTTGACGGAAGAATCAGCACAACAACGATGGTAACGATAATCGGGAACAGAATCTTCTCAAGCTTCGATACCGGACGGAGCTGTTCCATTTTGATGCAGCGCTCCTCTTTCGTAGTCAGGGCTCTCATAATCGGCGGCTGGATCAGCGGTACCATTGACATATAGGAATAAGCTGCTACGGCAATAGGTCCCATCAACGCTGTCTGCCCCAGCTTACTTGCAAGGAAAATTGATGTCGGGCCATCCGCACCGCCAATAATGGAAACAGCCGCAGCGGCCTCATCACCAAGTCCAAGCAGTATGGCGCCAATATATGCAAAAAAGACGCCAAACTGAGCGGCCGCACCAAGGAGAAAACTGGCGGGATTGGCAATCAGCGGCCCAAAATCCGTCATGGCACCAACACCGAGAAAGATCAGTGACGGCCATATTCCCCATTCATCACCAAGATAAAAATAATGCAGTAAACCTGCGGATACACTGCCGTCAGCGGCCGCTTCCTCCACAGTCTTCATAATATCCGGGTACAGATTCACCAGCAGCATACCAAAGGAAATCGGCACCAGCAGCAATGGTTCATAGCCCTTTCCTATGGCCAGATACAGAAAGATACAGGCCACCAGAACCATGATCAGATTGCCCCAGGTCAGATTAAAAAATGCCGACTGATGAATAAGATTGCCCAGGGTTGTAAAAATATAATCCATATTGGAACCTCCCACGTAGATGAAAATGTTCTGCTGCAGCCATTAATTCAAGGTTGCAAGAACATCGCCGGCCTCAACTGCATCACCGGCTGCAACATCTACAGATGCAACAACGCCATCCTGTGGTGCAACGATTTCATTTTCCATCTTCATGGCTTCAAGAACAAGAATAACCTCTCCCTTCTTCACAGAGGCTCCGGCATTTTTCTTTACCGTAACAATCTTACCCGGCATCGGTGCAGATATCTTCACAGCACCGGCTGCGCCGGATGCAGCTTTTTTCTTTGGTGCCGCAGCGGCTTTTGGTGCTGCGGCAGGTGCAGCTTTTACAGCAGCCGGTGCTGCCTGGCTTTCTCCAACTTCTTCAACAGACACTTCATAGCTGACGCCGTTCACTGTCACAATATAATTTTTCATGAATATTTCCTCCTACCAGCGGTTTGTATTTTTTCTTCGTATTGAGCGGACAACCAGCTTGTCCGGTGATATTTCAAGGGATGCGGCCAATGCTGCTGTAATGACAGCCACCAGTGCCAGATCATCTGTCATATCCTTTTCTTCAGGCACAACCTCTTCCGCTGCAGCTTCCTGAAGAACAGGCTGCACCTCATTCTTTTGGCCACGGTTTTTGATCCACGTTTCCAGTCTGGCTATATACTTAAATCTTGAAATAATAAACGCAATGAATATGAGGATAACAAATACTGTTCCCATACCCATCACTGTATTCATACCGGCTCTGGCAAGTTTGCTGCCCAGCTGTGAGTCGCAGCCGGACAACGCCAGCACCGACATGATAACGGCCATGCAGGCCACTAACTTCTTCTTCATTCCATTCACCGCCTTTGGTTACAGGGTACTGTGTTTTTTCGGTGGGCAGACTGCTCTCTTCGTATACAGCATCTCCAATGCAGCAATCACATGCTGTCTCGTATCCTCAGGATCGATCACTGTATCCACATAGCCGCGTCCTGCCGCAGCTTCCGGACTTGTCTGAAGCACCTCATATGCAGCTGTCTTCTCGGCAATCAGAGCCTGCGCATTATCAGAAGCATTGATCTCATCATTGTAGATGATCTTTACAGCTTTATCCGGACGCATCATTCCAATACAGGAGGATGGCCATGCAAATACCATATCTGCCCCGATATGACCTGAATTCATGGTCAGATAGGCACTGCCGAAAGCTTCCCCTGTAATCAGTGTGATCTTAGGTGAAGTTGTGTCTGCAAAAGTATGAATAAGCTTTGCAGCAGCTCTCGCCGTACCCTTTTCTGCACTGACACTTGTTTCGAATCCGGTCGTATCAACCAGAGTCAGTACAGGTATGGAAAATGCATCACAGAAACGGATAAATTCCGCAGCCTTTTCCATGCCGTCTACTGTCAGAGTCTTCGGGAATTCTTCCGTTACATTGCCTTCTTCATCTGTTACTGTATTCCTGTTGGCAACAGCACCTACCGTCAGACCATTGAGTTTAATAAAAGCCGTTGTCATTTCTTTTGCATAATTGCCTTTTACCTCCAGATACTGTCCGGCATCAGCCAGTTCACGCAGAACCAGAGCCGCATCGGCAGCCGACGACAAATCAGAAGTTTTTCTATTCAAATTATCAGAACAGCCATCATAGGCAAGCACGTCCTCGTGATTGAAAGGAAGCATCAGAATCAGACTTCGCAGCTGTTCAAGCAAAATATCCTCTTCTGTGCACACAAAATCTACATTTCCAGCCTCACTGCTCTGGAAAACCGCACCTGCACAGTTACATTTATCAATGCTGTTGCCATCAAGGGTATTTGGTGCGTTTACAAAAAGAGAGGCATTCTCATTAAGCATAAAAGTAAAATCTGACAATGAAGTCAACAGTGCTGTACCACCGCCGCACTGTCCGAATACAGCTGCATATTGAGGAATAACCCCCGAAGCCATTGTCTGCTTCATATACAGTCTTCCCAGTGCATCCAGTGCGTCTGTCGCTTCCTGCAGACGGAGTCCCGCACAGTCATACATACCCACGACCGGCGCCCCTGTCTTCATTGCCAGATCATAAATTTTTTCTATTTTTCTTGCATGCATCTCGCCGATAGAGCCTCCCATAACAGAAGCGTCCTGGCTGAATACATAGACAAGATTGCTGTCAATGGTTCCATAGCCTGTAATAACACCGTCTGCAGGCGTATCCTGTGACGGCATGTTAAAATCCGTATTTCTTGCATGTACAGATGCACCGATCTCAACAAAACTTTGTGCATCCAACAGGCATTCAATACGTTCTCTGGCAGACATTGCCTTCGAATGACCCATATTACGTCCTCCATTCTCTCTTTAGCATTTACTTCATTAGTTCGCTGTTATTCTATCAAATAAGCTATTTTTAGGCAAGTATATCCAGAAGATTTAGCCATTAAAAAAAAATTGATTATCATTCGTTTTTTTTATGAAATATATCTTTTAGGTCAGCCCAGCCTCTTTCTTTTTCCACTGATTCGGTCACAGTAAAATCCCCCTGTCCTACCGGAAATCCATCCAGATACAGGGTTATGGTCCCTATATCCGTTCCTTTCTGTACAGGTGCTTCGATCTGTCCGGGCAATATGGACTTTGCTTCTATTTTTTCTCCATCCGCCATGAGGACCCTGCATTCGTAATCATCTGGCCGGAGCAGAACACTTCCGGTGCGGCCGCCGTTAACATGGAGAGAGATTTCTTTTTCATAATCACTGACTCTGATTGTCTGATATTCATAGTACGTGTCACCATATGCCATCAGCATCTGAACATCCTCCCATTTATAATTTTTATGAGGAGGCCACCCACTGCCCAGAAGCGATGCCACAAAGCATTTATCTCCCTGCTCAACGGCGCAGACATAACAATAGCCGGCATTGCCCGTATAACCTGTTTTCCCCGATACAGCGCCTTCCATCATGTCGAACAATGCGTTTTTATTCGTTAATGAAAAGCTTCTTTTTCCCTCTTTATCAGAAAAACGATAACTCTCTGTCCGAGTAATTTTCAGGAAATCCTGATTACCTATGGCATAACGCATAATAAGAGCCATATCTTTTGCTGTTGAAGAATGAACGCCCTTTGCATCGCTGGCATCCAGGCCATTCGGTGTAATAAAATAGGTATTGGTACATCCAAGCTGCAATGCCTTTTCATTCATCAGATCTGCAAATTTTTCCACTGAGCCGGCAATCCCCTCTGCTATCATAACGGCTGCATCGTTGGACGATTCAAGCATCAGCGCATAATAAAGATCTCCAAGCCTGTACTGCTCCCCTTCCCTGACTCCCAGGCATACCTCAGGCATAGAAGCAGCATAGTCCGAAGCCGTTACCAGATGATCCGGCTGTCCTTCTTCCAAAGCTATAAGCAGTGTCATAATTTTGGTGGTGCTGGCCATGGGATAGGCTGTTTCCGCATCCTTTCCATACAAAACACGCCCGCTGTCAGCGTCCATCAGAACCGCTGCGCGGGCGTTCAGATTCAGTTCTTCATCTGTTTCATCTGCAAAAGCACTGCAGATCGGCAGTCCTGCCAGCAATATCAGGCACAAAATAAACCACAGGATTCTTCTCATAATCATCCTCTTATTCAAGACGTATCATGATACAGTTTATGCGGTTCTTTGTTCAGTTAATACCCATATCTGCCAACACTTTTTTCAGAGAAGCTGCCGACTCCTGAAGACTGTAGGATTCAAGCTGATTCAGCGGAATCTCCACAATATTCTCGATACCATTCCGACCAATGATCATCGGCAGTCCTATACATACGTCATCAATTTCATAAGCGCCGCTGCAGTATCCTGAAACCGTAAGCAGCGAATGCTCATCCCTGATCAGTGCCTCCGCAATTCGCCGGACGGCCAGAGCTACACCATAAAAAGTAGCTCCTTTTCGATCAATGATCTCATAGGCACTGTTTTTGACATCTTCTACAATATCATCCATCTGTTCCCGTGTGAAAACAATGCCAAGTTCATCACAAAAATCACGGATGGCGATACCGGACACTGTTGCCGAGCTCCATACAGCCACCTCGCTGTCTCCATGCTCACCGATAATAAATGCATGCACATTCCTGTGATCTATGCCTATATATTCCCCGAGCTGGTATTTGAAGCGGGAAGAGTCAAGCACCGTTCCGCTGCCAATAACTCTCTCCCGGGGAAAACCTGACAGTCTGAGAGCCGCCGTTGTCAGAATATCCACCGGATTTGCCACTATGAGCAGCAGGCACTCTGTATTATATCGTACAATTTCAGGAATAATAGACTGAAAAATACGGACATTCTTCTCTGTCAGATCAATTCTTGATTCTCCAGGCATCTGATTGGCACCGGCCGTCACAATCACCAGGTAGGCATCGCTGATATCTTCATAGGTTCCGGCATATATTTCCACCGGATGAATAAAGGGGACTCCATGTCCAATATCCATGGCTTCCCCCTCAGCCTTTTTCTGATTAATATCGATCAGTACCAGTTCATTGAACAGGCCGCTGCCCAGCAGCGTATAAGCCGTTGTGGCGCCTACCGCACCACATCCGATGATCGCACATTTTTGTATATTCATCATTTTCTGCACTCCTTCACTAAAAGCTGATATACTTAATGTGCACCGGAACGGCTTTTTTATTCTAATTAAAATCGGTTTTCGGATCTTTAAATTCCTTGAGACGGCGCTCATAGGCATCCATAATAACTGATTCAAAAGCAAGTTCCGCATTCTCCAGCTTCATGACTTCACGAAGCAGATAGCGTGTAAACAATGGATTCAGAATCAGTAACGGACCGATCACATAGGTTGCAAAAAGATTATGATCATGAATGCCCTCATTGGCCGTATCTCTATTCATGCCCGTTCCTCTGTCCACATGGATAAAAGGATAAGCATCGGTATCCCCATAAGCCATGGTAAACTGTGTCTTAAATCCCACCATCTCAAACTCTTTGTAATGTCCTCTTACGAGACAGTTGAAACGGTGCATCATATCCCTCCTGGCATAGAAAGGATAGAGATTGAGCGCCTGGATTCTGGATCCGTCTTCATTTTCAATATACTGTCCCAGGATCTCCATGGCATTATTGGTCAGGAGAATTGGTACATCCTTTTCAATCAGTTCTTTTATACGATCTCTGTAAGGCATTAATTTACTGATGACTTTTTCCTGGGTACTTTCACTCATGGCCCCCATATAAATCAGAGCGGGCGTTTCCGTCACAAAAAGAGGCTCATCCGTATATGCTGTATACACAAACTCCGCATCCGGCAGGCATTTTTCAAGATAGCGGATATTGCTGGAATCCGCAAAGATACCACAAAATTCTGAAAACAAAACTTCTATACGTATCATGCTTCCTTACCTCCCTCCTGCATACGTTCACTGATTCGCTTCTTGATGGCTTTTGCATACTGAGTCGTATAAATATCATGCAGAACATAGACATGTTCTGCCTTTTCCAGATCTACATATTCTGCTGTGTCTGTCTCTTTATCACAGCAGACAATATTCTCTTCCGGAATTCCGGCCATCAGCAGACGCAGATGCATATCCTGACAGCGAAGACCACCTACTACTACCTGAACAATACCCGGATCATTGAGGAACTCAAAATCAGTATCAAAAAACCATGCGATATTTTCTGATGATTCCTGACGGTCATAAAAATCATCAATAATCAGCACAACTGCCTTTTTCCCCGGCTCATGACGGACAAAATCGCATACTCTCGAACAGGCAATCGGATTCTGCCCCTTTGCCACATCCAGGATAATCTTTCTTCCATTGATCTCCACACTGTCGAATCGTGTACCCGCAATTTTCATCTTCTCAAAGGAACGGCAGATAGCCTCCCCTGACAGACCAAATTCTTCAAGAGCAGCAACTGCTGTCACTGTATTATACGCATCTGTAATATTGTCTCCAAGGAGCTTGATATCCAGTTTTCCCTTTGGTGTACGAATATGCACTCTCCGCTTTTCATAATCAACAGATTCTACTGCATAATCCATCTCCGGAGAGCCAAAATCACAATTTGGACAGAATGCTCTTCCTATATGGTTATAACGGACATATTCATAATTCAGTCTGGCACCGCATTTTGGGCATGCCACCATATCATTGATAATATTATTCGTAGGAGTTGTACGGCCATCCTGGCACTCAATACCAAAATAAACACGTTGATTATTCATAGCAAGATGATTGCTGATCAGATCCTCTCCGTTCAGTACCAGTCTGGATCTTGCAGGAATTGTCTTATCGAGAATACCAGAAATAAATTCAGTGTGAGCATTTCTCCTGTAGGAATCCCGGAAAAGATTGGTGCAGACCAGAATATCCGGCTGAACATAAGGGAATATCTTGGTGGTCATCCTCTCATCTATCTCAAGCACGGCATATTTCTTCTTCATATGACCGCCCATGGTCGAATTTTTGATCAAAGCGGAAGCGATACCCGAATCGATATTACCGCCGAATCGATTATCTACAATATCATAGCCATTGTCCTGCATAACATCTGCAATCAGATTTGATACAGTGGTCTTTCCGTTGGTACCGGTAATACCAATGATAAACTCCGGTTTATCAATCTGATCCAGAAAATCAGGACATATATTGATTGCTTTTCTTCCCGGCACATGGGTAGCATTCCTGCCGCACAGCTGTAATACTTTGATCAGCACTTTAATGCCAGCCAATGTCACATAAAAACGTATTGTTTTTTTCTTTGAATTCTTCATAACAGTTCCTTCCTATATGTCAAGTTTCATTTGGATTTCTTCTTCAGCCTCTGTTTTCAGATTCTCCATATCTTCCGGAGATACTGATGGCAGATTCTCCGCAGATGTAACACCAAAAGTTCTTAAAAAATCTTCTGTTGTGGCAAACAGTATCGGCCTGCCCGGTGCATTCAGCCTTCCGGCTTCCGTAATCAGTCCGTATTCCAGAAGCTTATTGATGGCATGACTGCAGCTGACGCCCCTGATCTGCTCGATCTCAGCTCTTGTCACCGGCTGTTTATAGGCTACTATCGCCAGTGTTTCCAGCATAACATCTGTCAATACCTGCTTCTTCGGCTGATGTGTCAGGCTGATCACGTAATCATACATCTCCGGACTGGTACACATCTGAAAAGAACCATCCAGCTCTATGATGCGGATACCTCTCTTTTCATCCCGATATCGATCCATCAAATGACGGGCTATTTTAATGACTGTTTCTTTATCATGGCCGATGGCCGCACCGATAGCTTCTGCACTGACAGCTTCTCCCATGGTAAAAAGAATCGCCTCAATGGCAGCTGATGCCTCTTCGGGTTTTAAAATTTGTTCCATTATCCTGTCACTCCTGTTGCTTCTCCGACTCCTGCTTCAGACAATTCCCTCCCAGAGATATAAATATCATCAAATAAAGTTTCCTGAGTAATTGTAACAGATCCATCCTTCATTAATTCAAGTATGGCAAGAAACGTCACAATAACTTCTTCCTTCGTGGCCTGACCGTCAAGAAGTCCACGGAAACTTATACGTGTATGTCTGCGGAAAATGATATTCCTGATGTCATTCATTTTATCAGACAGTTTCACCGGCTCCTGTTCAATACGCCCATACTGACTCCTGATCGGATCGATCTTGTCAAATTGCCTTTTCATCACTGACTGAAAAATAGTATGCAGTCTGGCAAGATCCATGTCTCCAACAAGTTCATCCAGATCCACCGGCGGTTCCGTATAGACCATGTCACCGGGAATCGTCATAGGCTTGAATACTGACTGAGATGCGAGAACCGCTCTGTCTTTCAATTCCTGAGCAATATACTTGTAGGTCTTATACTCCAGAAGACGATTAACAAGTTCCATTCTCGGATCCTCACCTGTTGCCTCCGACTCCACTTTTTCCACCGGGAGAAGCATTTTAGACTTGATACGCAGCAATGTAGCAGCCATAACCAGAAAATCGCTGGTCACATCCATATCTTCGATCTGCATTTTTTTTATATAAGCCATGTACTGATCTGTAATCAGAGCAATTGGAATATCATAAATATCAATTTTATTGATATCAATAAGATGCAGCAAGAGATCCAGCGGTCCTTCAAAGACCTTTAGCTTAAATGTAATCTCCATAATATGCCTTGAACCTTTCGTCTATCTATTTTGGCATTTTCCGACTATTCTGTCAACAAGTTTATGCGATTTATTCTTGGGACCTGTGAAGTATTACAAAGGACAGCTCCGGCATATTAAACAGCCTGACAGGAATACTATGCATATGGAGTCCACGGCTCAGAATCATATGGCTTTCTCCAAGCACGTACTCTCCGGCATAATATTTGGGGAACAACTGTATCTGAGGTGAAATGACACCGCCAAGAAAAGGCAGTATCATAACGCCTCCATGTACATGTCCGGATAGAATAAGGTCAGCACCCCAGCCGGCATATTGATCAAAATACAGCGGATTATGTGCAATAAGAATATTATAAATGTCTCTGCTGCATTTTCCAAGCGTCTCATTCAGGTAACGTTCCGACATCTCTGTCCTTTTAAAACGTTTATAATAAATCCTGTCCATTTCCAGTCCATATAGATTGATCCTGCCGCCATCCCGTTCCAGTGTTAAATGGTTATTACACAGAAGATGCAGATTTTTATGCTGTATACCCGATGACCATTTCTCATACATGTCGCCATAGGTCTGCGGGTAAAGACGAATCCGCTGCTCATGGTTGCCATTGCCAAAATAAACAGGCCACCGATCACATATATCATGTATGAACTTCAGAGCCACAGTCATATCTGCACCCGGACTGGCATCGATCATATCCCCTGCAATCATCACAGCATCCGGTTTCAAAGCTTCTATCTGCTGCAGAAGCTTTCGGTTGCCATGATCAAAATCGTAATTGTGAAGATCGGACAGCATGACAAAACGGAAGCCATCAAAAGCTTCCGGTATTCTATCCGATACGATATCATAATATTCCGTTTTAAAATGACGACATTCATAGCGGATGCGTACGGCTGCCGCCATGGAGAAAGCCGCAGCCGGTATGATAAATTGATATATCGTATTCATCTTCCCACCAGTTCCTTCATACAGTTGACAATCTGAAAGCATCCTTCACACAGACAATATGCGCATGATGTCCGCCATTCATTCTTTCACCGTCCAGTGACCATACCAGTTCCTGATCAGATACGATCTCCAGTCTGCAGGTCTGGAAAAACACAAACATGGACGGATCGTATTTTGAAGAATTAAGAGAAGCAACAATGGTACTGAGGTCCATCAGTGTTCTGGGCATTCTTATCATCATAACTTCAAAAAGTCCATCATTCAGATCCACGATATCATCGCTCATCTTCAGAATGCCGCCAACACTTTTTGCATTGCTGACAGCACCAAAAATGTACGAATCCTCATAAATCTGACCATCTGCTTCGATATGGATCGGATAGGATGTAAATGCCGGTATCTCCTTGATTCCTTCCAGAATATAAGCCAGATGTCCGAGAGCATTTTTATAATTCTGAGGCGTTGAGTAGGATGTTTCTGTAAATGCACCAAAGGATGCAACATAAGAGAAATAATGGTCATTGAAAACACCTGCATCCAGTGTGCGGGAATCCCCATCAATAATATTCTGTATTGCAGCTTTAATATCCGTCGGAAGCTTCAGACCGGATGCAAAATCATTGGTAGTACCGGCAGGAATATAACCAAGCAGCGGCTTTTTCTTCCATTCCATAGTTGCCGACAAAATCTCATTGAAAGTACCGTCACCGCCGCAGCAGATGACCCGTTCAAATTCACTGTCTTTTTCCTTAAAAAGTCGTATGGTTTTCTCTTTGCTCTGAGTTGTATATATAACCGTTTCAAATCCGGCCTTTGTCAATGCATCAACAACATAAATCAGTTCATTCTTTATTTTCTGACGGCCAGCCATGGGATTAACTATCAGCAAAACCTGATGATTCATGTAATACCTCCGCTCAATTTTTTATCAGTATATCACATACTTGAAAATTATCCTATATTTATCCATTGAAGGACATAAAATTCTTATAAATTTTTAGTAAATAATCTTTAAATCCTGCTTTCCCTACTCCTTCTGCAGTGATGATATCCACCTGTCCAATAGGGCTTCCATTCAGATAATATTCAATATTTCCGGCTTTTGTACCGGACTCAAAAGGCGCTGTTAATTCATTTGCCAGCGTTATTTTCGATGTAATAGCTGACAGATCCTCCCCATTGAAGCTGACATAAGAAAAAATCCCACCGTAATTCAGCACAACATAATCGTCTGCGCCCCTTCGTACAGGCAAAGCATCAAGTTTTGGCGGATTCTGGTCTTCATAATACTGACAGTTGGAATATCCATAATTCAACAGCTGCTGAGCTTCTGAAAATCGTATCTTATAATCCGGTGCATCCATAACAACGGCAATCAGATTAATATTGTCTTTCCGGGCCGTTGCGCAGAAACAGTATCCGGCTTTGCTTGTGGATCCGGTCTTCAGTCCTGTTACTTCGAAATTATTGGCCATTTTCAGAAGTTTATTCGTATTGGCAAGGCCAAATTCACTGCTGCCCTTACTGGTAACATGAGTGATATTCTCCATCCAGATGGTTGAATACTGAGAAATCTGCGGATAATGAACGATCAGTTCCCGGGCCATCAACGCCACATCTTTCGCTGTCGTATAATGTTCATCCGAATCTGTCAGACCACAGCAATCGACAAAGTGGGTTCCATCCATCCCGAGTTCTGCTGCTCTATCATTCATCATTGCGACAAAAGCATCCTCACTGCCTGCAATATATTCAGCCATGGCGACAGATGCGTCATTGCCGGATGCAATAACGATACATTTAATCAATGTTTCCACTGTTTGTACTTCGCCTTCTTCCAGAAACACCTGGGAGCCACCCATGGATTTTGCATGGGCGCTGGTAACGACCTGATCATCCAGTTTTATTTTTCCACTTTCCATGGCCTCATAGATCAGCACCAGTGTCATAATTTTCGTAATACTGGCCGGACACATCCGAACATCCGGATTCTTCTCATATAGGACCGTACCTGTCTGAGCCTCCATCAGCACAGCAGCCTCTGAAGTCAAGGTAACCGGAACGCTCTGTTCTTCTGCGGCATAAGATAAAACATCCGGATGCCCCAGCATCACCAGCAGAACCATCAAAAATGCGATTAATTTCCTCATATTCTCACCACAATCCTTTTTACCATTTTACTCTCATCTTCTTTTCCTTATGCAGGTTTACATTCAAATGAAACTGTTTACTTTACAGTTTTTGTTTTTTTCGGTATAATTGTTTAAACAATTATTAGATAGGATCCCGATGGCGAGGCGTTTCTTATGGTATAACTCCCCGCTTTGGGAGAATACGAAGGAGAGTATTGATATGAGCTTTGTACTAACTAAAAAACTGCCGACACCAATGGAAATCAAAGAGTTATATCCTGTTTCCGATGAGCTTGCTGCATTGAAGGCTGAAAAAGACCAGGAACTGATCGACATTATCACCGGTGCTTCTGACAAATTTATGGTCATTATCGGCCCTTGTTCAGCCGACAATGAGGCGGCTGTATGCGACTATATCGGTCGTCTTGCAAGAGTACAGGAGGAAGTAAAAGACAAGCTGGTGCTTGTGCCTCGTATTTATACCAATAAACCACGTACCACCGGCGAAGGCTATAAGGGTATGCTTCACCAGCCTGATCCTGAGCAGGCTCCGAATCTGTTAAATGGTCTGATCGCCATCCGCAAGATCCACATGCATGCTCTCGAGACCTATAAGATGCCTATTGCTGACGAGATGCTTTATCCTGAGAATTACAGATATTTGTCGGATGTTCTGTCCTATGTTGCTGTAGGCGCCCGCTCTGTTGAAAATCAGCAGCATCGTCTTGTAGCCAGCGGTATTGATGTTCCGACAGGTATGAAGAATCCAACCAGCGGTGATTTATCTGTTATGCTGAATTCTGTTGTTGCCGCACAGCATGGACATAATTTCCTTTATCGTGGATGGGATGCCACCACTGACGGCAACCCTTATGCCCATACGATTCTGCGCGGTGCTGTTAATAAGCATGGACAGAACCAGCCGAACTACCATTATGAAGATCTTCAGCTTCTGAATGAAATGTACGCTGAAAAAAATCTGAAAAATCCTGCCTGCATTGTTGATGCCAATCATTCCAATTCCGGCAAAAAATATATGGAGCAGATTCGTATTGTCAAGGAAGTTCTGCATAGCCGTCAGCATTCTGACGATATTCACAGACTTGTAAAGGGTGTCATGATTGAAAGCTATCTTATTGGCGGCAATCAGAAGATTGGCGGAAGCTGCCATGTTTATGGTCAGTCAATTACAGACCCATGTCTTGGTTGGGAAGATTCACAGAGACTTCTCTATGAAATTGCCGAAAGAGTTTAGTAACAGAATATTTTTACTTTAATAAGGGAAAAATCAAGGGAAAGCTATAAAAATATGTTTTTTGCATATTTTTATAGCTTTTTTATACTATTAAATGCGAAAGGAGATTAATATGAGTAAAGGATCTATCAGGCAAAAGGGAAACAAATGGTATTATCGTTTTTATGTGGAAAATGAAAGCGGACAGCATATTCAAAAGGAGTTTGCCGGAAGCAAAAGTAAAAGAGAAACAGAAGCGATGCTCCGGCATGCCCTGGAGGAATATGAAAACCATAATTATGTTCCATCTGCCGGAAATATGACCGTCGGTCAGCTTCTTGATCTCTGGATTGAAGATGTTACCAAATCCGGCGTTAAAAGCAATGGAACTATCATGCTGTACCAGAATACAGTTAATCGTATCAAAACTCATCCAATTAGTCAGAGAAAACTGAAAACGGTTTCATCTGATCATCTGCAGAACTATCTTGATGAATTATGTTTCAGGGGAAATGGAGAAGAAAATAATTGTAAGTCCCTGGCAGCAAGTACCATTCGTGCCTATAAAGCAGTTCTTCAGGGAGCTTTTAAATTCGCCGTATTTCCAAAAAAGCTTTTATCCTGCAATCCCATGGAATATGTGGTTCAAAGAGATACCCAGACAGCTCCTGTATTATTTCAGACATGCACAGAGGAAAAAAAGAATACTATTACGCATTCTCAATTTAAAAAATTATGTAAATACTTAAAAGATCATCCCACTCTTCTTCCAGTGCAGATTGCCTATTATACGGGCCTGCGGGTGGGTGAAATCTGTGCGCTTACATGGGAAGATATTCATCTTGATGAAGGTTATCTCCTGATTCAGAGAACAATATACTATAACAATGTTACCCATCATATAGAAATGAATGCTCCAAAAGGGAACAAATGCCGAATTGTCGATTTCGGAAACACTTTAGCCAACATTCTCAGAGAAACCAGAAAAAAACAATTTGCAGAAAATAATTCTCGATTTGGAGCAAAATATCATAATTATTATCGGGTCATATCCAAATCCAATCGGAAACATTATGAAATTTACAGTTTTCCAGCAGATCAACAGCCATCCGATGAGTTTCAATTGCTCCATTTTGTATGCTGCAAACATAACGGCACCTGCTTAACGCCCGATTACATTGGATACAAATGTCGTAAAATATCCAGGGAACTGGACGGTTTTTCCGGTTTTCATTTCCACATGCTGCGACATACCTTTACCAGTAATCTGATACAGAACGGTGCGTCTCCGAAAGAGGTTCAGGAGCTTTTGGGCCATTCAGATGTCAAACTCACCATGAATATTTATGCACACTCAACCCGTGAAGCCAAACGTGCTTCCGTAAAATTACTGGACGAACTCCCTGCTGACCAGCCTATATAAGGGCATATTTAAGGGAATTATCACACTTTCATATTATTCATCCTTCCTGAAACTGCAAATATTAATAATCATCATTTCTATTTTCGATAAACCGGAGTTTATCGAAAACAATTTTTCAAGTTACATATTTTTTATTCATTTTCTTCAGAAAACAAAAGCAGGGTAAGACCTACCCTGTTGCTTCTTCTGCAAAAATGTTAATTCGCTGAATTTATTTTACAAATGAAAGGATGTTAATATGGAATTTCAGGCAAATGAAAATAAAGATGTTGAGATAGCTGTTAATGGAAAAATATACATGAGGCATGCCATTCACACACATTTTGTCCAGATTGGAGAAAGCTATCTGGAAATTTTAAAAAAATACGTTCTTCCTCTTTATGAACCGGGAGATATTGTATCATGCAGTGAAAAAATCATTGCATTATGTCAGAAACGCATAGTCAGACGTGAAGATATAAAAATCGGATTCTGGGCCCGGCTTCTCTCCCGTTTTGCTTCTCATCCATCAACAGGCGTGGGGGTAGGCGAAACAATCAAAATGCAATATGCCATCAATAAAGCTGGTCTTTTGAAAGTACTTTATGCAAGTATTGCAAGTGCCATAACTAAAATTTTTGGAAAGAAAGGTGTCTTTTATGAAATTGTCGGTCAGGAAGTGAGCGGACTTGATGGTTTTTATGATCATGTATGGAAAGAATACGGCGATATAGGAATTGAAATGCCTGCTGATCCAACAGGCGTATGTAATGAAGTCTATGACAAACTTGGAATACAAATGATGCTGGTGGATGCCAATGATCTTGGTCAGGAACTCCTCGGCCATTCTGATGCCATTGAACTTTCCGATTCAGAGCTGATCGGGCTTATCCGTGATAACCCTGCCGGTCAGGGAAGGCAATGCACCCCTCTTATTCTGATCAGAGAAAGAAGAAAATAATACCTCCCCATTAGGGGCTGATTGAATGACAGCCCCTATTTCCCTGAAAAAAAGCCATAGTTATACATGGTTTATACTCTGCCATTACGCAATCTGGCAAGAAGTTCCGTAAAATATGCCGGCAGCGGCGATTCAAATTCCATATATTCCCCGGTGGACGGATGAATAAATCCGAGAATTTTTGCATGAAGTGCCTGTCCCTGAAGCCTGAAACTGTCCTTCACAGGTCCATAGATCGTATCCCCAAGGAGAGGATGTCCAATACTGGCCATATGCACACGTATCTGATGGGTACGTCCGGTTTCCAGTCGGCACTCAATATAAGTATAACGCCCAAACCGCTCAAGTACACGGTAATGCGTCACAGCGGGCCGTCCGTTTTTCTGATTAATCCCCATCTTTTTACGATCCGTTGCCATTCGCCCGATGGGAGCATCAACAGTTCCCTCATCTTCAGTGAAATTATTATAGACGATGGCATGATATGCCCGTGTTATACTGTGTACACTCAGCTGCTCCGCAATCGCACGATGCGCCTTGTCATTCTTGCAGACAACCAGCAATCCCGTCGTATCTTTATCAATACGGTGGACAATGCCCGGTCTCAGAACGCCGTTTATAGTTGAAAGCTGATCACCGCAATGATACATAACAGCATTGACAAGTGTTCCCGAATAATGACCAGGTGCAGGATGCACGACCATATCCTTAGGCTTGTTGATCAGCAGAACATCTTCATCCTCATAGAGAATATCCAAGGGAATATTTTCAGGTTTCACATCCAGTCTCACGGGCTCAGGCAATGTTATTGTCACTACATCCCCTACGCTGATACGATAATTTGCTTTCACCGGCTTCAAATTGACGATAACAGCTTTATCACTGATTATTTTCTGGATATAGGATCTGGAGTAACCATCCATCAGCATGGAAAGATATTTATCAATACGCAGATCTTCCCATGCATCATCCACTATAAAAGTCTTTTCTTCCATGGATTATCCCACCGATCTGTTTTTTAATATAAAATCGAAATCTTCATCTTTATAATAGAAAAAGACAAGTATGAGCAGTAAAAAAGCTGACACTGTCACATAAATATCCGCCACATTAAATACCGGAAAATCAATCAATTCAAAATAAAAGAAATCCACCACATAGCTTTGGCGGACACGATCAATAAAATTGCCGATGGCACCCGCATAGATGAGGATCCCTATACATTTCAATGGAAACATTTTTTTAGTGTCAGGTATGCGTCTGTATATCAATGCCAGGACAACCAATACAATCACTGTAAAGATGACAAAAAAAGTTTTCTGATTCTGCATCATACCAAAGGCTGATCCTCTGTTTTCAAGATAAAAAAGCCTGAATACACCAGGAATCAGCTGAATACCATCCGTATGCATCAGATATTGAACAGCCAGAGCTTTCGTCCACTGATCAAAAAGTACAAGTACAACAACAACAGCCAGGGCTTTCATATATTTCATTTCTATACACCTGCCTGTCCTTCCTGCTGTACCATACAGGCAGCTGCTGCCAGCAGCTGTTCGTCCGTCACGCTTCGGTCGATAACCGCCTGACCCAAAGGATTCAACAGAATGAATTTTACCTTTCCTTTATCCATCTTTTTATCAGACTTGGATACATCAACAATATCTTCCGGTAAAACACCTGATACAGTTACGGGCAATCTGAAATCACAGATCGTCTGAACAATATCTTCAAATTCATCCGGAGTAATCATTCCCTTCTGCATAGACAGCCAGGCAGCTCCATGCATACCCACAGACACACATTCTCCATGAAGCATTGTAAAATTCATCAGCTTTTCAACGGCATGACCAAGTGTATGTCCAAAATTCAGCAATGCCCTCTCTCCTGCTTCTTCAGGATCATTTTCCACCACCATCTGTTTTATCCGGCAGCTTCCCTCTATCATGTCTATTAAAATATCTGTATTCCTTTCCAGTATAGCTTCCCGATTGACTTTCAGCCATTGATAATAATCGATGTCTTTAATCAGTCCATGCTTGATAATCTCACCCAGACCCGATATATACTGTTTTTCTGTCAGAGATTTCAGTACAGCCACATTGGAATAAACCAGCTTCGGCTGATGAAAAGCTCCCACCATGTTTTTATAGGCACTGAAATCAACACCCGTTTTGCCGCCAATGCTGCTGTCCACCTGTGCCAGCAGACTGGTTGGAATCTGAATAAACTGGATGCCTCTGAGATAAGTAGCCGCTGTAAATCCTGTCAGATCTCCCACAACACCGCCTCCCAGAGCGACCAGCATATCACGGCGCTCAAATCTGGAAAGTATCAGATGTTCATAAAGCTTCTGTACTACCGACAGATTCTTGCTCTCTTCCCCTGCAGGTATGGTATAATCAGTCACCATGGCACAGTGATCTTTAAAAATATCTGTCACTTTTTTCAGATAATTCTCACCCACGTTAGTATCTGTCACAATGCAGACTTTACGGTCGCTAAGAGCCAGACAGTCGAGTTCTGCCCCCAGATCATCAAAGCTGTCAGATAATACAATGGGATAGATAGGTACATTTTTATAATGAATCGTAAGTTTTCTCATATTCTCTCTCCAAAACAATGTGATTTAAACAAAATGTCCGGGCAGTCTCCTTCAGTCTGCCCGGTCAATATCCACTTAAAATTTATATGATTTTAATTCCCCTCTTCATTGTCGAACATAGCAGAAAAATCCTTGATCATGGAATCCTCCGTTGACAATGTCTCATCAAAATCTTCTTCCGGTTCTTCAGCAGTTACTGTATCAGCTGCAGTATCAGCTGCCGCATACACAGGCTCTGCCTGAAGCTGATCAGCATGTTCCGATGCATCTTTTTCAAGTCCTGATAAAGCGTCCATTGTTGCCAGTTCAATATTGAATACCTCCGAATTCAGCACTTCCAGCTGAGCCGTTGCCAAAGCTTTATATTGTGCTCTGTAGCGATCATACTGCTGAAGCAGATCTGCTGTCTTCACATGAAGCCGTTCAAGCTCTACTTTGGCATCCGCCACGATCGTCTGTGCCTTCAAAACAGCCTCCTGTTCAATAACAGTCGCATTTTTCTTGGCACCAACGATGGTCTCCTCAGCTGTAGTTTCCGCCAGCACAAGTGCCTTCTGGAGAGATTTTTCAATCTCTCTGTAATGATTCAGGCTCTCATTGAGATTGTTGATTTTTTCTTTTAATGAAAGGTTTTCTTTGTAAAGCGCCTCATAATCAGTTGTAAGGCTTGAAAAAAAGCTGTCCACATCCACCTTGGAATATCCCATTCCACTGTTTTTAAAGGTCTTTCCCTGAATTTCAATTGGTGTTAACATAATTAGTAACCCTCCTTATCCGTTTATACAATCCTGCTGTCCATCACTCGTCATCTTCCTCAGAATACCCGAAAGCCGGAACATCCACGCCAGAAGATGCCATTTCCTGAAGATCTCCTGTAATATCAATATCCTCCGGAGTTACAATAACAATTGAATCAGATATCTGCTTGGCGCTGCCATTAATAGCATAACAGGCTCCAGATACAAAATCAATGATTCTCTGAGCTTCCTGGGTTGTAACAGTATCAAAATTAATAATGGCAGCCCTTCCGGATAAAATGATATCGCTGATCTCCTGACAGGTATTAAAATCAATTGGTTTTGATACACACACTTCCATACTGCGGGACGCTGATGAAGAACGCATAGGTACAATCTTGCTGCTGCGGCCGTACGAAGAAGTTTTTCTGGAAGTATAGCTGCTCTGACTCTTTTTTCTCGCCATTGGCTCATCATCCAGATCATCAAAATCGTCCGGATCATCATCCAGACTTGCTGATGATTTCTTAATCCTGGAAGATGATACAACTTTAGAGGCCGACTTCTTTTTCTTAGGCGGCTCCTCTTCTATCTCATCGATCTCTTCTTCTATTTCATCATCATATTCATCGTAATCATCATATTCATTGTCATTGAGCTTCATAAAATCAAGAATTTTGTTAAAGCCTTTACTCATTATACAATACGCTCCTCTTTTTATTTATGCGGACAACAAACCGAACAAAACAATCATATCTGATAGTTCCGTTCCCCGAATATACCAGTGCCTACACGGACCATAGTCGCTCCTTCTTCAATGGCAACCTCATAATCTCCGGTCATACCCATCGATAATTCGTCCATATCAACATTATCGATGTTTTTGCTTTTTATGTCAACAGATAATTGTCTTAATTTCCGGAAATAAACACGATTTTCTTCCGGATTCTCTGTAAATGGAGCAATTGTCATCAACCCTTTTATTTTCAGATGCGGCATCAGGGCCACATTCCTCACAAGTTCAATGGCCGCTTCACAGGTTGTACCGAATTTCGATTCCTCTCCGGCCACATTGACTTCTATCAATATGTTGACGACTGTATCTGCTTTGGCAGCTTCATGCTCTATCTGCTCTGCCAGTCTGAGAGAATCCACAGAATGGATCATCGCAACCTTTCCCATAAGATATTTTACCTTATTTCTCTGCAAATGTCCAATCATATGCCAATGAATATTCTTCGGAAGTATCTCATATTTATCTGCCAGTTCCTGAACTTTATTTTCACCATAATCAAGTATGCCTGTTGAAAGTACTTCTTCAATATCTGTGACCGGTTTCGTCTTGCTGACCGCGATCAGCTTAACCTCATCTCTGGATCTTCCGGCTCTTTCGCAGGCTGCCTGAATATGTTTCTCTACTTCTTTGACATTTTCTATAAGCATCAAAAAAACCTCCTTTGTAAGCAAATTTAATAAATGATCTGGTTCTCGCTGACACTGTCACCATCAAGAATAATATGATCATAAAGCGTGACACCATAGTTTGTCTCATTGCTGATGATACAATAATCGCCATATTCATAAAGAACATCAATCAGGCGGAACATGGCATATCCTTTATTTATATTATAAACCCCCTTAAGAGCTGCCGTTGAACTGACAGTGTATGTTTCACCTGATGATGACTGTCTGAGAACCGTACCTGCACTGACATCCTTGCAATCGACATAACAGAAATCATCGTTCTGACTATAGATGACCGGTTTGATAAATTCCGGACCTTCATCTGTATCGACCCAAAAACCCTTCTCGGAAGTTTCGTCTTTGGTCACCAGGTATTCAGCAGGAATCATATAAAAATCCTTCGTTGTAATGGCTGATTTTGGAATTTTCAGGCCTTCATGACTGTCCCAGACGATCTCAATATCTATATACCGGTCATTACAGTAGCGGATCATGTAATTGCTCAAACCGAAACTGACAAACGTCTTCCCGTCATTCTCGAACACATTGACATCTGCTGTGATCGTAAGCTCATCTCTGGTAAGAACAATATCCACCTTTTCCAGGTCCTTCAGTTTCTTCAGCTGTTCTTCTGTCGGATATATCATTATCTGCCAGTTATCATCATATATCACCTTATAGGCCGGTGACTGACTTTCAACCCATGTACCTGCTGCCAGCTGAACCTTCTCATAATCACGGGAAGTAAATAAGTCAGCAGTTATATCTTCCATGGAATATCCTTCCATACGGTCATACGCATAACTGATAATTCCTGCTTCCGACGCTTTCATAATATCATAATTGCCGCCCGATGATACGGTATTCATCGTATTGATATTGTTTCTGCTGACGATCTGGCTGACGATACTGTTCAGCTGATAATCAAGATTATAGACATCACCATAGTCATTGTCGCTGTAATTCTTTTTAAAGGTAGTCACCAGTTCACGGATGCTGCTGTAATCACTGTCATTAAAAGTATAAGTGGTATAATCCCGGGTACTATCACTGCCAGTATCCTTCTGACTTCGTTCTATCATGCAGACATTACTGTTTTTTGCCGCCCTGTCCCCGTCATTGATAAAATAACTGATATAACCGCTCCTGACTGCACCCACCAGATTTTCATTTCTTATAATAAATCCCGTATAACTGTCACTATCCACAATTCTTCCCGACTGAACTTCACAAAATGAAATATGATCTTTTGTCAGATACATTATACCGATGGCCACCATATACAAAAAAATAAAAATAAAAATAATAAGTCCTATATTTATTTTTAAATGTCTTTTGCCGCCTGAGCCGGCGTCTGTCTGATTTCTACTCATTCAAAAACTCCTTTGAGCGCCGAACCGTTCGTGTAATTAAAATATTTCCCCTGAAAGCTCTCATGCTGTTTCATATAATCTTCAAACTCATCCTTTAAGCGCCACCAGCTGGACTGCCAGTTACAAAAAAGCGCATCTTTTTCCGGAATTCGGCTAAAAAGCCTTTCTACTGCTATATCCGGACTCAGATTCTCCAACATCACCCTGAGGCGTTCAAAATATTCTTCCCTGCTGCAGATTTCCAGCCTGTGCTGTTCATAATCCTCTGCCATAGCCGTTCCTTTGGCAATATAAAGAGAGTGAATCTTTACAATATCCGTATGAAGTACAGATACGATCCTTGCACTCTCAATGGCGTCACGCAGTGTATCCCCCGGAAGATTCGCAATTAAATGCGTACAGGTGGTAAATGGAAACTGCCGGATAGCAAGCATTGCATCAATGTATTCTGCCAGAGAATGTCCACGATGAATATGATCCAGTGTATGATAATTGGCAGTCTGAAGTCCCAGTTCAATATTCATCTGAATACCGCTTTTCTCCTGAAGCTGTGCCATCCATTCAAGATAATCCTGCCGTATACAGTCCGGCCGTGTGGAAACAGATATCTCAACAATATCCGGGAACATGGCAGCTTCTGTCAGATAAGACCGGAAAACATCCATTGGCATAAATGTATTCGTATAATTCTGAAAATATGCAATATACTTGCGTGCTTTATAGCGTCTGGATACAATCTCTCTTGCATGCTGCAGCTGCTCCGTGACAGATGCCGGATGATCCATCGCCTCAAAACCAGTCCCCAGCTCGGAACAGAAACTACAGCCGCCCTGACCATTCCTGCGGTTTGGACAGGATACCGGCAGGCTGACCGGAAGCTTGTAGACTTTTTCACCATACCGCTGTTTCAGCCAGAGTGAATAAGGATAAAACAATACTTTTTCCCCCTTGCTTTTGTCCTGCGTCTGTTTATTATAACTTTTTTTGACTTATATTGGAACCCTTTTTCACAAAATTATCATAACGTATAATTATTTTTGTTCTGATCATAATAATCATACAGTGCAATCATCGGAAGGAGGTTATATAATGGAACGAAACTGGCTGGATATTACAGCACTGATTCTAATCATTATAGGCGCAATAAACTGGGGATTGATTGGATTTTTCGAATTTGATCTTATCAGTTATTTTTTCGGCACACTTTCAGCCATCACCAGAATCATATTCGCTATTGTCGGCATTGCCGGCATCTATTCACTTGTCCTGTTTTGGAAGCTTAAATCAGACTAAACGAAAAGCAGAAAAGCTGCTGTACAGCTACAGATAATCATCACATTTATCCTGTAGTACAGCAGCTTTGTAATCATTGGTAAAAAATATGGAATTATAAGGAAATAACAATATCTTTCTTAAATTCCTCAGGAATATTATCAGCATCAATGGAAATGCTGAGAGTAAAATCAACCTTGAATCTGTCAGAGATATCTGAAAGCTTGGATAATACATAACCAACATATTCTTCAGATACACTTGCAATTGTCAGGAAACTGTCAAGGAACAGTGTCTCCAGATCTCTGTCCTGTGAAATCAGGCCACAAACAAAGCCCAAAAAGGCATCGTATGTATCAATAGGGAAATCACCGACATTAATCAACCGAATACGGTTACTTAATTCATACATATGCTTGTTGTTCTTGTCAAGATACACAACACTGCCGTTAGCAGCCTTCACTGCCTCATTTGCCTTCTGAATCAAGAACTTTGTTTTTCCTTTGCCTTTTACACCTGATATAATCTGTATCATTGTAATCTCCTCCTAGTTTATATACGCAAATTATATTTAAACTTAAATATATTTGTCTTAATTATAGTATAAATTGCCCAAAAAGACAATGCTTATTTACGAATATCCGATAATAATTTTGACATGCTGGCATAAAGCGTATCTTTATCCGGACATCCCAGCAGAACAGAAACATAGCCGTTACCTGCCTCATCCTCCACATAGAGGATCAGACATAATCCGGCATTGTCCGTTGTACCAGTCTTTCCTCCAATGACAGTGACTCCCTCTGGAGGTGTCTTGTTGCCAAGCAGATAATAATTGGTAGAATCATAAGTCTGCTGACACTCTTCTCCGTCACGGACAAAAGAAGCTGTATATCGTGGCTGACTGATGGCATCCCTGAACACATCATACTTCAGACATTCATTAAAAATCAGATAAAGATCATAGGCTGTCGTATAATGATCAGGATCATCCAGCCCGTTAGGAGTTACAAAATGAGTCTGCGTTGCGCCAAGCTTCCTTGCTTCTTCATTCATAAGTTCACAAAAAGCCGGGATATCTCCGCCACTGACAGCAGAAGCTACCGCATTGGCTGCATCATTCCCCGAATATACAAGCATTGAGTACAGCAGCGTGCGCAGGGTCATCTCATCCCCGGGTTTAAATCCACACATCTGGGCATCCCATACATCTACATTGACATCATCTGTCAGAATAACCTTCTGGTCCAGATCACCGCCGTATTTCAGCGCCACCAGAGCTGTCAGAATCTTCGTAATACTGGCCGGCGGCATCTGGGTATATATATTATACGCTGTCAATACCGTATGATCGGTTGTGCCAGTCAGCAAAATCTCTGTTCCATTTATCTCAGAAAGGGTCTGAGAATTGACCCCCGTCTGACTGTCTTCAACGGAAACGACAGCAAGATTCTCAGCGAATCCCTCCCATACATCCGTGTGAAGCATAGATACAACATCAGAGGTCTTGCCGGCTGTCACAACCGTATAAGGCTTCAGATAAGCTGTCTGACTGCCGCATCCGCATAAAATCATCGCAGAAATACAGACAGCTGCTATGAATTTTTTCATGCAAATCTCCTGTTATTTATAGAATTCACGCCATTCAAGATCGCCCCTGTCCAAAGCCTTAATCAAAAGTTCAGCTGTTGCAAGATTGGTAGCAATCGGAATATTATGGGCATCACACAGACTGACTATGGCATGGGCATCCGGTTCATGGCGTTTTGGTGTATAAGGATCTCTGAGGAAAATCATCAGGTCAATATTATTATGCTCAATCTGCGCACCCAGCTGCTGCTCTCCGCCCAGGTGTCCCGCAAGAAATTTGTGAATATTGAGATTTGTCACTTCCTCGATCAGACGTCCCGTTGTACCCGTTGCATACAACTCATTTTTAGATAAAATCCCTCTGTATGCAATACAGAAATTCTGCATCAGCATCTTCTTTGTATCATGGGCTACTAAACCAATGTTCATAAATAATTACCTCCTGTTCCGCTGTAAACCAACATTTAATACTAAACCAATACATAAAAAGTTACTCAGCAATGAGCTCAGACCATAACTTACAAATGGCAGGGGCAGTCCTGTATTTGGCAATATGCCCGTGGCAACACCCACATTGACAAAAGACTGAAAAGTAATAATACCGGCAACACCTGCCGCAATCAGCCGCCCCCGCATATCTCTCGCATCCTTGGCAATATGCAGACATTCAAGAACAATGAGCAAAATAAGTCCAAGGACCACACAACTTCCGATAAATCCCAGTTCTTCTCCTACTACTGCGAAGATAAAATCGGTCTGTGGCTCCGATATGAAGTTACCACCCTTTACAGATGTAATCGTATTGTTATTAAGGCCTTTCCCCGTAAGCATTCCCGAACCAATAGCCATCGTTGAATTATATTGCTGATTATAGGTTGTCAGCAGATAGTCCGAAGGATTCAGGAAACTCATGATTCTGTCCACCTGATAATCCCGGAGCAATATCTGATTCGGCTGCTGCACATACCAGATCAATACCCCTGCCAGAGGTATGCCTGTACCGAGAATAATGCCAATAATCTTGTAGCTGATGCCCCCAACAAACATCAGTGTACAGAACAGAAAGGCAAAAACCAGAGTCGTCGACAGATCCGGTTCCATCGCAATCAAAAACATCGGAACAACGTATAAAATACCAATTCTCAGTATAACGGAAAAGTAATTGATTTTATCCCTCTGTTCACTGATCAGATGTGAAAAGATTATGAGCATGATCACCTTGCTGAGCTCCGATGGCTGCAATGTGCCAAAAGGTCCAAGAGAAAACCATCTGGTGGCACCATTTACATTAATGCCAAAAAGCTTGACAGCCACTAACATCCCTATATTAATAGAATACAAAAACCATTCGAATTTTGCAATATAATTATAGTCAATAAGTGAAAAAATTATCATCGCAGCGGAGCCGCCAATAAATCCAATCAGCTGCTTGGCTGCAAATCCATCGGCTGCGCTGTTAATGACAAGTACGCCAATAATTCCCAGTATCCACACATAAATAACCAGCCGGAAATCATACATATGAACATTATACTTATTTGTATGGTATTGAAATCTTTTTCTTCTCTGTATCATTTTTCTCCTATATATACCGAATGTCGGTTTATTTCCTTAAAAGGCGCATAAACAGTCAGAAGCGGCACCATGGACCGATTCTGATTCTCCTTTTGTGTAATTTTGATATCAATATTCTGCGTATCAATTTCAACGTATTTACTCAGTACTGCCACCATGTCCGTATAAATACTGTCCGTAAGATCTGCCGGACAATGGATGCGGTCTGACATAAGCAGCTGTTTCAGACGTCGGCTGGCAACCTTGCCGGAAATTTTCTTTTTAAATGAAAACGGAAAACGCATGCTGATTCCTCCCTATCTGCGCGTCAGATAATCCGCAACACGGAAAAAGAAACTGCGCCTGTATGGATAACAGGACAGCGGTACTTCTTCTCCCATTATGCGTTTACATATGTTTTCATAGGCCTTCCCGGCCGGTGTCCGTAAACCGGTCAGTGTATCTCCCTGATTCGTGGCAATAACAACATTCTCGTCATCAGGAATCACACCGATTAAATCCAGTGACAGGATATCAACAATATCTTCTATGCTCATCATTTCACCGCGTCTTACCATATCATATCGGATCCGGTTGATAATAAGATTCATATTCTGTATATGGGAAGCTTCCAGAAGTCCCGTAATACGATCCGCATCACGAATAGCAGATACTTCCGGTGTCGTAACAATCAATGCTCTGTCAGCACCTGCAATCGCATTGTAAAAGCCTCTTTCTATTCCTGCCGGACAATCAATCAGAATATAATCATAATCATCTCTCAGCTGTTCAATGAGCTTTTTCATCTGTTCCGGCGAAACACTGGTCTTGTCTCTCGTCTGAGCCGAAGGAAGCAGAAAAAGATTCGGATAACGCTTATCGCGAATTAGTGCCTGTTTGATTCTGCATCCTCCCTCAATAATATCGACCAGATGATAAATAATCCGGTTCTCCAGTCCCATCACGACATCCAGATTACGCAGTCCGATATCCGTATCGATTAATACCACTTTTTTATTGAATGCTGCCAGTCCTGCTCCGATATTGGCCGTCGATGTTGTTTTTCCAACACCGCCTTTACCAGACGTGATAACAAATACCTCTCCCATATTCATACCTCCTGAAAACCACATGATGCTTATTTAAGAATGATTACATTTAGTCTTCAGTATATTAATCGGCCTGGATATCATTATCAGGTATATTTGCTGTTCTTCCTGACGATTCAGTCATTTCCGGCTGATTCTTCATCGGTACATTAAAATAATAGCACATCAGGTCCGCATAAAGATCAAGAACCTTGGATGAACCATGACCATTTGGGATAATCAGCACAGCCGAAATTTCAGGATTTTCATAAGGTGCATACCCCATAAAAAGGCCATGATTCGGTAACAGCTCCGACTCCTGGGCTGTACCGGATTTACCGGCCAGTGTCACACCCAGTCGTCCCATCTTTGTGCGGTAGGAAGATTCATTACATACTTTATACATGCCTCTGTGTACAATATCCCAGACATCCTGTGAAATATCAATTGTTTTGGTAAGTACCGGTTCATTTTCTTCAACAAGATTTCCTTCAGCATCTGTAATCTTGTCCAAAAGAGTCAGTTCATAAAGACTGCCTGAATTGGCAATGGCCGTCACATATCGATTAATCTGCGCGGCAGTATAATTATTGGTTCCCTGCCCGATAGCGGAACGAACAATACTCTCATCAGAAACCGTCGGTTTCGTTTCCGGAAGTTCAATACCTGTCACCGAATCCAGACCAAACATTGAAACATATTTTTTCAAAATCTCCAATCCACGGGTGTCACTCAAAGATTTTGTATTATTCTCTGATCCCAGTCTATAACCGACTTCATAGAAGAAATAGTTGCAGGAGTCTCTGATGGCATTTTCTACATTGATGGTTCCGTGACCGGCTGAATACCAGCAATTGGCATGAGGTTCCACCTTTGTGTATTCCACATGATCCGTGATCAGCGTATCTTCATCAATAACACCTTCCTCAAGTCCGGCAATGGCCACAATCGGCTTGAAAGTAGATCCCGGTGCAATAGTCTGCTGGGTCGCACGGTTATAAAAAGGTGACGAACCATTATTGATCAGTGATGAAAAATATGAGACATTATTGATCTGATTCGCATCATACCCTGGATAGGAAACCAGTGCTTTCACTTGTCCCGTATTTACATCTGTTACCACAAATGATCCTGAACACGGAGGAAGTGCCAGCATATCCGGCGTGATTTCCAGATTATAGATTTTCTTGTACATAAAACCATAGGCTGACATTGCACCTGATTTCAATGCTTCATAGTCATTATCCATTTCCAGCACACTCTGGGCATATAACAGCAGACAGATATCCCTGCCGCTGATATAGTCATTTTCAAGCATATAATAGTAGGCCTTTTTTTCAAAACCTTCATACAGAGGCAGATTTTCGGAAATATAATCAACCAGAGCTGCATAAATCTCATCTGTATCCAGATATTCACTGGATAATTCAAGAGTACTGATATTGATAATATCCATGGTAACAGCATACTCGATCAGATTGCTAAAACTAATCTCCCCATTACGCCACTTTGACATGGTCTGATCATTGTCATCCAACATACCGGTATTCAGAATACCGTCGTCCTGAAGCATTGAACAGGCCATTTTGAGGTAACTCTTAAACTCGTCATCCAGTTCTTTGAGAGGTGTTCCCATCTTCGCTTTCATAGAGTCTATAATCGATGTCTCATAATCCTGATATTTCTTCCAGAAGCTTTTCTCCTCATCTGTGGCATCTTCAGCACTTAAATCTGAAAGATTGATCACATTATTATCTATAAGTGCATAATAAAAATCTTTGATTGGAATCATTACCTCATCATTACCGGAGGATGTCGGTCCATCAGTCATATAGGCCAGCAAAATACCTGCTATTCTCTCCTCCAGCATATCATAGGCCGCTTTTTGAAGATCAGCATCGATAGACAGCCAGACATTGTTTCCTGCTTCCGGCTCCACTCTCTCGGCCACTTCCAGAACGCCTCCCAGACTGTTAACATAAAGCTTCTGAGACCCTTTTGTTCCCTTCAGTGTTGATTCAAAATATGATTCTACACCGGTCTTGCCAATCTGATCATTCTGAGAATAGCTGTCATTGCCTTCCTTCTGATATTCAGCCAGCTCCTCTTCTGAAATAGAACCGATATATCCCGTTATATTGGAAAAATACTTGCTGTCTGCATAAACGCGCGTATAGTCCTGCTGAATGGTAACACCCGGAAGAATATCTGTATTTTCCTTGATGGCAGCCACCAGTTTATCATTAACACCCGTGGCCACAGTGACAGATAAATATTTCTCATAGCGTTTCATATATAAATCAAAACGAACAGAGAGAATTTTCAGTGCCTCCTCCATACTGTAGGATTCATCCAGATTAAACAGACGTCTGCTTCGCATATACTGGTAAACCTCTTCTGCCGTTGCATTAATCTGAGCATCCGTCAGCTTTTCAGAGCTGTAGACATCCTTCTTAAACCTGAGAACAGTATTTTCACCTGCAGTAAAGATCGGTTTGCCGCTGTCATCAGCCTTGATGGGAATATCGTAGATCAGTTCATTGCCTGTTGATTCGATAAAATTGATCAATTCGGCAATCATGGTATTTTTTGTCTGATTATCTGTCAGCAGTGTACTATCCTCAATGATGACAGAATAGGAAAGCTCATTATAAGCCAGAGGCGTACCGTTACAGTCATAAATTGTCCCACGGGGACTCTGTATCTCGGTATCCTTCTGTATACGATAAGTAAATTTATTCAGGTAATCTTCACCATTGACAATCTGCAGTTCAAACAGTCTGTAAACAAGCGCAGCAATCATGAAGGTCACGACAACACCAAAAATAAAAATTCTTGATTTTAACAAATTAAGGAAATCCTCAAGCCAGTTTTTAAGCAATTAAGTTCTCACTTCCTTTTTTCTGCTGGTGTTCGGAAATCATCAGTATCAACCGGTACAGGAAAATAGCTATGATGACCGTATAAACAACTTCCGGCAAAATAATTCTGCGAATATAAAACAGAATATTCAGCCGCCCTCGAATCATAAATCCAAAAATATACATATAAAAACCATAAAGAAGATCTGCTGCCGCAATCATCAGGATAGGAAATGTAATGTCCTCTTTATAAAAAACACGATTGCCGATGCCAGTCAGATATCCGCATATCAGATATCCAAGAGCATACATACCGATATATGGACCAAATACCAGATCCAGAAGCAGTCCGGAAAAGAAGCCTGCCAGACATCCTTCCAGACTGCCATTGATAATGGCAATGGAAGCTGTCAGAATTATCAGGAGATTAGGCACAACATCTGCCAGTCTCAGATGACTGAAAAAAGAACATTGCAGCAGAAAAAAAACAAGAATCAACGCGCCATAGGTAAGTACCTTTTTCACTCTTCTGCCTCCTATTCTTCCTGACTGCCGCCTTCAGTTTCCGTATCCGTCTCTGTTTCAGTATCTGTCCCGGCAGCTGATGAGCTGTCCGTTTCATCAACAGACAGCTCCATATCTTCCTTCAGCTCCATGATAACAAGAACATTGGACAAATGCTGAAAATCAGCGACCGGTGTCAGTTTTGCGTTGCAGGTCAGTTCCGAATCATCCATAGTCACATCACTGATATATCCGATTAATAACCCCGGAAGATATTTATCACTGATATAAGATGTCACCACCTCATCACCATCTACTACCGTTGAGTCCTTTGAGATCAGCTCTACATTCAGAAGACCGCTGTCAATAAGAGTCAGATCACCGTTAACAATACAAATATCACGGTTTTTACTTATCATTCCACTGACATTGCTTGTATCATCAATAATACTTCTGACAACAGATGAGTTCACGTTTACCTGAGTCACAATACCTACCAGTCCGTTTCCGGCAATGACATTCATATCCTTCCTGATTCCATCGGCGCTGCCTTTATTAATCGTAAAATTGCTGTACCAGTTGCCGGGATCTTTGGCAATGATTCTGGCTCCTGTTGTCTCATAGGTGGGATATTTCTCTGAAAGAGATAAAAGCTCCAGTAAATCCTCATAATCTGATAAATTATTCTCCATGGCTGTCAGTTTTGATTTAAGATTATCCACCTCATTACGCAGTGCCTCATTCTCCGCTTCCATGGTATTGGCATCATGTTTTTTCTCGGCAAGATCTGAAGTAAAACTGCCAATACTATTAATTCCTTCCTGCATCGGAGCCATAAATGAACTGACAACCATCCCTGCAGCCGGAACAGATCCGCCTTTAATAAAACTCAATCCCATACTGATGACGCACAAAAGCACCAGAAGCACCAGTATATATTTAGGCTTTATTCGATTTTTTCTGTTGTTTTTCATATTCATTCCTCTATTCAAAAGCTGTATCTCTTAAAGAGAAAGTCATGTTTTTATAATCGGACATATGGTCCATAATAATGCCCAGTCCCTTTGCTGTACTTTCAAGAGGCTTACCTGAAAACATAACTTTAACATGCAAAGATGCGGCAAAGAGCCTGTCAAGATCAGGAATAAGTGTCGTACCACCCGTAAAATAAATTCCTCTTTCAAGGATATCTGCTGCAAGCTCAGGAGGGATCTTCTCCATCATATTCCGGATTGTATTGACTACCAGAAACAGATAGTTTTTCATGGCATCAAAAACAAGATGATCCGATATATCTGCATGAGATGGCAGTCCACTGACAACATCCCTGCCATAGGCCTGTCTTGTAAGCCCCTGACCGGGGATGGCATGTCCAAGCTCCAGTTTCAGATACTCTGCTGTTTTATTTCCTATCGCCAGATGATGCCTCTGCTTCACCAGCTGACAGATATTATCATTAATTGTATTACCGCCCATCTTCAGAAGCTTACTTACAACTATACCGCCCATGGTAATAACGGTAATCTCTGTTGTTCCTGCACCCATATCAACAATCATGGCTCCTCCCGGGCCGTTAATAGGGATATTTTCACCGAGAGCTGCAGCCAGCGGCTTTTCTACTACAAAAATATTATGTGTATTAAAAACAGAATGTGCAATCAGATCAAAATAGGCCCTTTTCTCCACTTCTGTAATATCCGACGGTACGGCCAGTAAGAAACTGTTATTCCGTATGAATCCCGAAGAACAGTTACATTTTTTCAGCAGCGATTCCGTCACTTTGTTCATATTGTTAATATCAGCAATGACGCCATCTCTGACCGGATTGGAAATAACAATAGAAGCAGGTGTGCGCTCATACATCTCAAATGCATCATTACCCACTGCAGCCACTTCCTTCTTCCGCTGGATTGCAATCATGTTCTTTTCAAAAATAACAAGACCCTGTCCGCCCTGAAAGATTCTGATGTTCATCGTTCCAAGGTCGAGGCCGTATTTTTTTCCTGCCAATGGTATATCCCCTTTCATCGTCAAAGGTGCCAGTTACTGCACAGACTGGTATAATGTCCGCCGCCAATGATGATATGATCCACCAATCGTATGCCCACAATCTCTCCGGCTGCCCGCACCCTTTCTGTTGCAGCCAGATCTTCTCTGCTCGGTGTATCATCCCCGCTCGGATGATTATGTACCAGTACAATACCGACAGCATTCTCCTGCAGTGCATGGATAAATATTTCTCTTGGAACAATCAGAGAGGCATTAACCGTTCCTTTCGTAAGAAGACACTCACTGATCATCCGCTGCTTTGTATCCAGCATCATCACATGAACTTCCTCCTGTTTCAGGCAGCTCATATAAGCCATGTAATAATCAGCAATGGACTGGGGTGTACGGAATACATAGCCTTTCTTAAATCCCGTCCTGGTCAGCCGTCTTGCCAGTTCACAGACAGCCATCAGCTGAATGGATTTGACACGGCCGATTCCCCGCAATTTGCGAAAATCACCTTTTCCCAGATGGAGAAGCCCTTCCAGACCCGGATGAACCGGATCCATATTCAACAGTTCACAGGCCACATCCATGGCCTTCTCTCCTTTTGTTCCTGACTTAATAATAATTGCCAGAAGCTCTGCGTCCGACAGACTTTCTGCACCCCTCTTCTCGCATTTTTCATAAGGCCGCTCTGTTTCAGGCAGATCTTTCATTGTCAGATGTTTTCTCTCATCACTCATTCTGCTGCTCCCTTCATCATCAATCAGGCAGTCGGAGCATCAGTGCAAATATTATAGCATAAAAACAGATGACTGTATACACTAACATAACCGGGCAATACAGCCGGCCTCTTTCATTTTCTGCAGTGACATCATGATACCGAATTTTCCATGATGCCACGTCAAACCGCCCTGGAAATAAACGGCATAAGGCGGCTTAATCGGCCCATCGGCACTCAGTTCAATGGATGATCCTGATATAAAGGCGCCTGCTGCCATGATAACATCACAGTCATAACCAGGCATGGCCCATGGTTCCGGTGTTACATAGCTGTCCACCGGTGCCGCTGCCTGAATCCCTTTACAAAAAGCAATCACACCTTCTGCAGAACCAAGTACAACAGCCTGGATAATATCATGCCTTGATTCCTGACTGTCAGGAACAACCTTAAAGCCCAGCTTTTCATAAATATTAGCCGCAAAAACAGCGGATTTCAAAGCCCCTGCTGTTACCTGCGGTGCAAGAAAAAGGCCTTGATACAAAGAACGGTTCACACCAAGATTGGCGCCCACTTCCTTGCCAAGCCCCGGTGCTGTCAGGCGATAAGCGGCTCTCTCCACGCAGTCCTTTCTTCCCACAATATATCCGCCGCTCGGAGCCAGTCCGCCGCCCGGATTCTTGATCAGTGAGCCAACACACATATCTGCTCCCACATCCGACGGTTCAATTGTCTCCACAAACTCGCCATAGCAATTATCAACCATACAGATGACATCCGGCTTGATTTTTTTGATAAATGCGATCAGTTCACCAATCTGCTTTACTGAAAATGTAGGTCTTGGGAGGTATCCTTTGGAGCGTTGAATGGTCACCAGCTTCGTTTTTTCATTAATAGCTTTTGCAATATTCGGATAGTCAAAGCTGCCATCTTCCAGCAGTTCCACCTGGCGGTAGGTCACGCCGTATTCTGCCAGAGATCCCACCTCAGGACGGATTCCAATCACACCTTCCAGCGTGTCATATGGCTTTCCCACCGGTGACAGCAGTTCGTCGCCCGGCCGGAGGTTACCTGCCAGGGCAATCGTCAGAGCGTGGGTGCCGCAGGTAATATGCGGACGCACCAGTGCATCCTCCGTATGAAAAATATCCGCATAAACCTTCTCCAGCGTATCCCTGCCGTCGTCATCATAGCCGTAGCCTGTCGAAGCCGCAAAATGGTGCTCACTGACTCTGTTCTTCTGCATGGCACCCAAAACCTTCATTTGATTGTATTCTGCGACTTTATCAATTCCGTCGAAGCGTTCCTTCAGTGATGCCTCGATCCGGCTGCAGAAATCAAATACATCTTCATCCAGGTGCAGATCACTGTATATCTGTTTTAACTCATTATTTATTTTATCTGATGTCATTATTTTCTCCTTTAACATAACACAGCAGTAACTGCTGTCCTTTTTATTATATGATAGATCATGACGGGATTATGCCTTTTTGACGAAGGATATGTATCATATCCGCAAGTATATCCTCTCTGGAAGCATAAAGTGACTGATTGATCCATAATACATCCCGTTCTCTTTTGAACCATGTCAATTGTCTTTTGGCAAAATGTCTGGTATCCCGTTTCAGAATATAAACTGCTTCTTCCAGGGTCATCTCCTTGTCCAGATAAGCCAGGATCTCTTTATATCCAAGTCCCTGCATGGATACAAGGTCTCTTGTATAGCCTCTGTCTCGCAGCCCGCGGACTTCCTCAACAAGCCCCTGATCCAGCATCTCATCCACTCTCCGGTCGATTCGCTCATATAAAAGTTCTCTGGGCTGATTCAATACAAAATAGGCAAAATTATAAGGGGATTGCTTCATGGATTCCTGCGCATTGTGTTCAGAGATCTTCTGTCCCGTCTGATGATAATATTCAAGGGCCCTGATAACCTTTTTAACATTATGGAAGTGAATTTTTTCTGCCGCCTCCGGATCCACCTCCTGCAGCATAGCATATAACCTGTCTCCTCCGCCGGCTGCAGCCATATCCTCCAGAGCACTGCGGAAAGTCGTATCATCATCATTCTCTTTAAAATCAATATCATTCAATACAGCCTGTATATAAAATCCTGTACCGCCCACAATAATCGGAATATGCCCCTTCTGCCGGATACGTGCCATGGCTTCCCGGGCCATCTGCTGGAAAACGACAACATTAAAGGGCTCATCCGGTTCCAGTACATCCACAAGGTAATGGGGTATCCCCTCCATTTCATCCG
>JAEDGN010000039.1 GCA_016297495.1 Coprococcus sp. | reverse complement strand
GGCGTGTCGGAATGGCAGACGAGGCAGACTCAAAATCTGTTGTGGGCAACCACGTGCGGGTTCAAGTCCCGCTGCCGGCAGTAATTTAGACCTGCAGAAAGCAATTTCTGCAGGTCTTTTGCGTGATTAATGATGTATTGGTTCAGCGCATTCTCCGTCATCACCCTTGAGAATCTTTATACCGTGCATGATGGCATCGATGGCATATTCCAGATTTTCACGTACTGCCTTCGGACTTCCCGGCAGATTGACGATAAGTGTATCACCGCATATGCCGGCAATGCCTCTGGAGAGCATGGCTTTTGGCGTATATTTCAGACTGTTGGCGATCATGGCAAAGGTCAGATTGTCTGCCCGTCTTTCTACCACATCGGCAGTAGCCTCCGGAGTAATATCCCTTTTTGAAAAACCGGTTCCACCGGTGGTAAGGATCAGATCCACACCCTGCTGACTGTATTCACGCATTTTTTCAGCCAGTATATCCCTTTCATCTGGAAGAATAATCCTTTCTGTCACTTCAAATCCGTGAGCCAGTACAATTTCTTCAACAACCGGACCACTCAGATCTTCCCGTTCCCCGGCATAACCCTTATCACTGGATGTAATAATTGCTGCTTTATACATATTTATCCTCCTATCTGTGACATTCCCTTTGATTCCGGAATCTGATCCGATAAATCATGATGCTCCGGTTTTTGTTGAAGTGCCAGAACAATCTGTTCTGAAATGGATTCGTCACTGTATCCGTTTCTAAGATAATATTTTAAATTGGTGCCTTCTCCATAGAAGAGACAGGTTTTCAGATAGCCATCTGAGGTAAGACGTACACGATTGCAGGAGTGACAGAAACGATGACTCATGGCACTGATGAATCCGATATGTCCCTGAAAGCCCTGGATATGGTAATAACGTGCCGGTCCATTTCCAAAGTTCCCGTCAAGAGGCAGAAGAGTACCATAGGTATTCTCAAGCTTTTTACATATTTCGTCTTCAGTTACTGCGATATAATTCTTACCGAGGCCAATGGGCATCATTTCTATAAAACGTACATGAATCGGATATTTTTTTGCCATACCTGCAATGCCGGCAATGTCAGCATCATTGATACCGGCCATGGGAACACAGTTGATTTTAATATTTTGAATGCCTGATTCCATGGCAGCATGTATGGCGTTTATGACAGTCTGATGGTCATGACTGCCTGAAATTCGATAAAATGTATCAGGATCCAATGTGTCGAGACTGAAATTGATACCATCAATATCTATTATTTTTAATTCATCCAGCCAGGGAAGAATCAGTACACCGTTTGTGGTCAGCGTTACTTTATCAATACCCGGGATCTGTTTGAGATGAGCAAGTAAATGGCAGAGATCCTTTCTTACAAAAGGTTCTCCGCCCGTAATTTTTATCTTATGAATCCCCATACCGGCAAAGATATGGCAAAGCCGTTCTATCTCCTCATAGGACAGTATCTCTCCCATGGGCATACAGGAAATACCTTCCGATGGCATACAGTACCTGCATCTGAGATTACATCTGTCAGTAACAGAAAGGCGAATATAATCTATATTTCTATGGAATCTATCTATCATAGAGACCTCCGGTTTTATCATTCTTTCAGCCATGCCTTGAAAGCCTCCGGATCCAGAAGACCGGCTCTGGCCTGTTCGAGCTTGCGCTTGGCTTCCTGATACCAGGCATCAAATTCTTCCCTGGTCATATTGGCAGTCTTTTTGCGCGGCTTCGTCATTCTGGCATAATGGGCTTTATAGGCTCTCGTATATGCCAGTAATAATTCATCATTCTTTACATTGCGGGCAAACGTCTGCGTATAGCCCACCTCTGAACATGTTTTCCCGTCAGGAGAATAAATACGGGGGCAGTAATCCATATTGGAACGTTTTGGAATAAAAAGTCTACCGCAATTTTTGCATGTTTTAAAAACAACTTTGCGTTTCAACAGTTCTGCAAATTCAATAAAAAGGCAATCCTGAAATGAAGAGACAAAAAATTCTTCTGTACATAAAGAAGCTTCTTCGGCATTTCGTATATGAACAGAAATACGTGAGAAACAGTCTGAATTTAAAAACCATTCTCCGTTCCTGAGTACTTCTGTAAAATGCTGTTCATTATATCCGCCTGACTGATTATACAGTTCCAGCAAAAGAGAAGTATATTGCGTCTGCAGCTCTCTAAGATCGCTTAATTGCGGTATTCCGATAATATTCTGCGGATGTTTCAGATTTTCTATAAAAGCCTTTTGCCATATGGCATCACAGCAGGTAAAATATGGATGGACAAACTGAAAATCTTCTATAGAGAAATGCGTGCGATGATCCAGAGATTTAAGATCAGCATAAATGAAACGAAGCAGTGCCTCTCCCAGAGACAGTCTTTCCGGGCTGCCGCCGAATGTTATTATATTGTCAAATAGGCCTATATCAATATGCATATATCCCCGGATATTTACATTCTCCATCATGAAACCCCTCTCATCGCTGACAAATCATGTCACAAGAAAAATCAAATATAATATTACTATATATCCAAAAACTTTAAACGTCAAGATGAAGCATAATTTTCAAATAAATGCAGACTTATTTTGATGACAAAATTTTAAAAATGATTTATAATAGTCGTATTGTTAGTTTAATATCAAAAGGAGGCTAATATATGAAGACAGCACTTGTAATCATGGCAGCAGGTATTGGTTCCCGTTTTGGAGGCGGCATTAAACAACTTCAGCCTGTTGGACCTTGTGGTGAGATCATTATGGATTATTCGATCCATGATGCGATTGAAGCTGGATTCAATAAAGTTGTTTTTATTATCCGTAAGGATTTAGAGAAAGATTTTCAGGAAGTTATCGGCAATCGCATTGAAAAAATATGTTCGGAGAGACGGGTCACAGTTTCTTACGCTTATCAGGAACTGGATGATCTGCCGGAAGGCTTTACTCTTCCGAAGGACAGAACCAAGCCATGGGGAACCGGACAGGCTGTGCTTGCATGCAAGGGTATCGTTACGGAGCCTTTTGTTGTCATTAATGCCGATGACTATTATGGTAAGGAGGCATTTGTCAGAATTCACGATTTTCTTCAGGGATATACGCCCGAAAGACCTTTTGACTATTGTATGGCCGGATTTATCCTTGGCAACACGCTCAGCGACAATGGCGGTGTGACTCGTGGAGTATGCCAGGTGGATGACAATGGTTACCTGGCAGATATTGCGGAGACCCATCATATTGTCAGAAACGGAGACGGTGCTGCTGTGCAGGCTGGTGATTCACTGGTACCTATTGATATCAGAAGCAATGTTTCCATGAATATGTGGGGTCTGACACCTCAGTTTATTGATATTCTGGATGAAGGTTTCAAAAAATTTCTTTCAGGTGTGCCGGAGGGCGATCTGAAGGCAGAATATCTTTTGCCGACCATTATCGGACAGCTTCTTCATGAGAAAAAGATTACAGTAAAGGTACTTGAGACACAGGATAAGTGGTTTGGTGTCACATACAAGGAAGACAAGGCTGCTGTTGTAGAAGCGTTTGAACGTCTGACAGAACAGGGCATATATAGTCCGCAGTTATTTTAATTTTCAGAAGCAAAGATCTTTTGCATAAAGGCCGATAATGACCTTTTTGACAGAAGATCTTTTTCTTTGCCTTTGTTCTTTATTTTCTAAAGGAAATGGTGTATAGTAATACCAAATGGTTCAAAGGGGGGAGCCGCTTGAAATGTCATGATGCACAGCTGATGATAGTGGGCTTTATTGAACAGCGTCTGACGGATCAGCAGCTGGAAGCTTTTATCGATCATATTGCCGGCTGTCAGGACTGTTACGATGAACTTGAGGTATATTATATGATTACCACAGGTCTGAGACAGCTGGATGAAGATCATACAGGAACACTGGATCTTAAAAAAAATCTCCGCGATTTTATTGCAGAACAGAGGCGGGAATTATATGCCCGAAAACGGACAGTCAGCCGTAACAGGCGTTTGTCGGCAGCAGGTATTATCTGTATACTTGGTATCATCATTTTTCTCGGACAGATATTTCTGACCAGTGAAGAAGGGATTCATTCTATAGAGGACCTGAAGATGGCTGTTGAAAATACGGTTCAAAAATGCTGGTTCATTCAGGAAGAAACATCCGAACTGATTGAGAATCAGATAGATCCGGTTGAATGTCGAAGGAACTTTGAATCCAGGCATCCTTTGATTCCTCCTTATTTTTCAGATTTAAAACTGACAGTGCCTGAACGCAGAAATATTCTAGAAATAGAAAAGGAAAGGTAGAATAAATGGGTAAAGCTATTTTAATTGACGGACACAGCATCCTGAATCGTGCATATTATGGAATTCCACTTTTATCCAATGCTGAAGGGCTCCATACCAATGCAGTCTATGGATTTCTCAATATCATGTTCAAGATTCTGGATGAAGAGCAGGCAGAGTTTCTGGCAGTGGCCTTTGATGTCCATGCACCAACTTTCCGGCATGAATTATTTAAGGATTATAAAGGAACAAGAAAACCGATGCCGGATGAACTCCGGGAGCAGGTGCCGGTAATCAAGGAAGTGCTTCAGGCCATGCAGATTCCGACCATTGAACGCGCCGGTTATGAAGCGGACGATATTCTTGGCACTCTTGCGCGGCAATATGAAGCTGCCGGTCATGTTGTGTCCATTATTTCGGGAGACCGTGATATGCTGCAGCTGGCTACGGATAAGACCAGAATCCGTATTCCAAAGACCAAAATGACCGGAACAGAGATTGAGGACTATTATGCGTCAGATGTTATGGCTAAATACCAGGTAACACCGACGGAGTTCATCGATATGAAAGCCCTCATGGGGGATCAGTCCGACAATATTCCGGGAGTTCCTGGTATTGGTGAAAAAACGGCATCCAAAATCATCAGTACATGGCACAGTATTGAGAATGCACACGAGCACGTGGAGGAGATCAGGCCAAAGAAGGCTTCTGAAAATCTAACCGCTTATTATGAACAGGCGCAGTTCAGCAAAGTCCTGGCTGCCATAAAAACTGACTGTGAACTGGATTTTAAATTGGAGGACGGCGTCATTGGACAGATGATGAATGATGCATCCTATAAACTTTTAAAACGACTTGAACTGAAAAATATTCTTAAACGTTTTGATAATGCGGCGGAAGCTGCCGGAGATTCCTATGAAAGAGCAGAGGTCCTGACAGACTTTGCAGCTGCTGTACAGTGGGCGGAGAGCATTGAAGGTGATTCACTCCTTGGCCTGTGTTATCTGTCTGAGAATGACTGGGAGGGACTGGCTGTCAGTAAAAATGGTGAAAAACCTGTATTTATACCGGTGAGCGGATGGATGACATCGTCTTTTCTTCGTGAAATGGCCGTTTCTATGATCCATAAAGCTGCCGCAAGCTGTGTGATCGATCTGAAATCGCAGCTTCCTTATCTGGATCTTACAGAGGATGAGGGCGTATTTGATGCGGCTATTGCTGCGTATCTCATCAATCCTTTGAAGGACAGATATGGATATGACAGTATTGCCCAGGACTTTCTCGGCCTTACTATTCCTTCCAGAACTGACTGGCTGAAAAAAATGTCTCTTGCCGAAGCAGAAAAGACCGACAGTCAGAATCTCCTGCATTATCTTGCCTATGAAGCATTGATTCCTGTAAAAGTGTATCGTATTTTGGAGGATAAGCTTAAGGAAACAGGAATGGAGCAGCTTTTTCGGGAGGTGGAGATGCCGCTTGTCTATGCTCTTTTTGATATGGAAAAAGCGGGAATACGTGTGGAGAAAGAAGCTCTGGAAGAATATGGAAGCCAGCTGACGGGCCGGATCGATACGCTTGAGCAGAACATATATGAACTGGCCGGTGAGAAATTTAATATCAATTCACCAAAACAGCTGGGGGTCATACTGTTTGAAAAATTGAAACTGCCATTTGCAAAAAAAACAAAGACCGGTTATTCCACATCCGCCGATGTGCTTGAAAAGCTGCGAGGTTATGATCCTATTATCGGTCAGATTCTGGAATATCGTCAGCTGACTAAATTAAAGTCTACGTATGCAGACGGACTTGCGGTCTATATTAATCCGGATGATCAGCGAATTCACGGCAAGTTTAATCAGACCATAACCGCTACGGGAAGGATATCCAGCACAGAGCCGAATCTTCAGAATATACCGGTCCGTATGGAACTTGGACGTCTGATCCGGAAGGTTTTTGTTCCGGAAGAGGGCCATATCTTTGTCAATGCGGATTATTCTCAGATAGAACTGCGTGTACTGGCCCATATGGCGGGAGATGAACATCTTGTTCAGGCTTACAGAGAATCACAGGACATTCATCGTATGACAGCTTCTCAGGTCTTTCACACACCATTTGATGCGGTCACACCAACCCAGAGAAGCAATGCAAAGGCAGTCAATTTTGGTATCGTTTATGGCATCAGTTCCTTTGGCCTCAGTCAGGATCTCAGCATCACCAAAAAAGAGGCGGAAGCTTATATCCAGCAATATTTCCAGACCTATCCGGGTATCAAGGCATTTCTTGATCAATCTGTCGCTGATGCGAAGGAAAAAGGTTATGCCATTACAATGTTCGGCAGACGCCGGCCTGTACCTGAGCTGTTTGCCAGCAATTTCATGCAGCGCTCATTTGGCGAGCGTATTGCCATGAATTCACCGATACAGGGGACAGCAGCTGATATTATCAAGATTGCCATGGTACGTGTCAGCCGCCGCCTTAAGAAGCAGAATATGAAGTCCAGGCTGATCCTGCAGATTCATGATGAACTCCTCATTGAAGCCACCATGGATGAAGTGGAGGAAGTAAAGAACGTCCTGAAGGAAGAAATGGAACATGCAGCTGTGCTGGCTGTTCCATTGGAAGTAGACATGCATACAGGTCAGAACTGGTACGAACTAAAATAGATATTCAATCTGCCAGTATGAATATCTATGACGCACAATAGGAGAAAAAGAGGAGTGGATGAGGATATGAAGGTATATGGAATTACGGGAGGAGCCGGTACAGGTAAGTCCGAGGTAATCCGGATGCTCCGGGATGATTTTAACGGTTATGTGATTATGGCGGATGATGTAGCACGTGAGTTGACGATGAAGGGCAATATCAGCTATCGGCTGATCGTGGAACATTTTGGTTCGGAGGTTCTGGCTGCTGATGGAGAAATTGACCGAAAAAAACTGGCGGATTATGTTTTTAATGATAAAGACGCTCTGGAACAGCTGAACAGCATGACACATCCCTATGTCAGAGAAGAGATCATGCGCCGGATCGAAGCTGCGAAGGCTTCGGGCCAATATGCTTTTGTTGCGCTGGAGGCAGCGCTGCTTCTTGAATGTGGATATGAAAATATATGTGATGAATTCTGGTATGTTTATACAAAACCGGAGATCCGTCGTCAGAGAATGAAGGATACCAGAAATTATTCTGATGAAAAAGTAGATGCGGTGATGAAAAATCAGCTGCCGGATGCGGTTTTTTTTGAACGCTGCCAGTTTGTGATTGAAAATAATACCACTTTGACAGATGTTTATGAGCAGCTGAAGAAGAAACTTGTCGTTTAATTATTTATAATCAGGATGATGAATAGCTGTGCCGGAATCGGGTGGCAGCGGGCCTTATATCATGGGGTTGACAGGATGTTATTTATCTGGTAGAATATCTGTAACAATTTATTAATAAATTTATAAAAAATTATTCAAAGAGGTTAACAGGTATGAAACTAAAAAATGTCATACACCATACTGCATTGTTTATGACCTTGATACTGGCGGGCATGTTAACGATATTTGCCAGTGCAACCGCTGAGAATAAGGGAAATGAGATTGATTCTGAAAGCGTTGCGGCTGCTGGTAATTATGACGATGCAGCCATCTCCAATCAAATTATTATGAACGCTACCAATTATCTGCATCTGACTTCCTGTGAGAATATTGAGGAGGCACCGGAAGTGGCAGAAGCTGTGGAACCTGTGGAACGAATGGTCATAGACATATCTGAGGATGATATTTATCTTATGGCCTGTCAGGTTTTTGTTGAAGCGGGTGCAGAACCATATGAAGGCCAGGTTGGTGTTGCGAATGTGATTATCAACCGTGTTTTGAGCGATTCTTTCCCGGACACTGTTACGGGTGTTATCTATCAGAGTGGACAGTTTCCGCCGGCCTACAACGGTTTCCTTGACAGAGTTCTGGCTAATGGTCCCGGTGAGGAATGTATGCAGGCGACCTTAGACGCCTTGTATGGTGCCAGCACCGTTGGAGATTATCTTTATTTTAATATGGCCTGCGGAGTTAATACGTCTAAATGCAGCAGATATATGCAGATTGGTGACACTATTTTCTATATGCCGTAGTTTTATCAAACAAAACAGCATGATTTGGAAACCGGAATTTTCCTTGAGAAGGTTCCGGTTTTTTTCGTTTTGTTAAAAAACGGGATAAATTGCCACCAGAGGATACCAAAAGGATATTTTTCTATCGTATACTGAAGTTACAAAATAAAGCATAATTTCGGATGGAGGTGTCGTATATGCGTAAAAAAAGAAATGATTATCTGCCGGTAATAATGGGTTTTATTATTCTCTATCTCATTTCTATGATCGCTGCCACCTGTCTGGTACATAATAAATATATGGAAGAGTTTGAGATGCGGTATAACAATAAAATGCAGACACTGTCAGATGCCTATCAGCAATACGATTTCAATGAAGATGCCATTGTATTTTCTGATATGTTAAAATACCGTCCTTATAAAATTCAATATATTTTTAATTATCTGTGGTATAATGGCAGCCATCAATATCAGAAGTTTTTTGCCGCATTCTACGATAGATCCACAGAAAAAATATTATCTACAGAAGAATGTTTTTATATTGATTCATCGACTTTCGGAATAGACATCAATGAATATTATGCAATGTCCGGTATCAAAAGCCGCCTCTCAGATTATCTGACAGAAGAGGAGATGGAAAAGGTTGCTTTGTATCTGGACAAAAACAGAGAATTTGAGTATCCCGTTTCAGGTCAGTCCAGGCAATATCGTTTCCTGGCAAAGATAAACAGACTTTCCGGTGATTTTCTTGGATTCTGTGTGGATCAGGTTACCTGGGAAAATAATGATACGGAAGAACCTGCGGCTGATATCCATCTGGGTGGAAAAAATACTATGACCAGAACGGATAATAATGGTTTGGAAAGACGATTTATTCCTGTCAATTATGAAACTGTATGGGAATGGAATGATCCGGAGGCAGCCTGTCCTGAGAGAGAGTTTCATGTCGTTTATTACAGCATATTTAATGCCTTCCCGTATCTGATGTCAGAAGGCTACGATAGCTGGCAGGAATGGAGAAATAGTAATTACCTGCATAAAATAATACGGAATATGAATAATTCAAATTTGGAAATCCTGCTTGAGGAATCCGTCAATCAGGCAGTATCCCCTGAGTTTCAGGCACGTTATACCAGTGTTCAGAGCATCGTTCTATCAGACGATACAACGGGTATTCTGCTTCTGGCTTGTGAATGCCATCCGTGGCTGGCAGCTATAGAGTATATGAAACATGTTTACATCCTCTGCCTTGTACTCATGCTGGTCTGTTTATTTATTGTTCTCCATCTTCTTGGAAGAACAGAGAACCAACGGACTGTCGTTGAAGAAAATCGGCGAACATTCACCCATGTAATGTCTCGCGAAATGCAGATACCTATGACTAATATTAGAAAATCAACTGAAATGCTGAAGAATCATCCATCGTCTGAAATTAGAACTGATTATCTGAATCAGATCGTAAAAGAGACAGAGAAAATGGATCTCCTGGTGGCAGATATGATTGATATGTCAAAGCTTGATTCAGAACAGCTGGTCCTGCAGCAGGATAATCTTTCAGTTATCAATATTATCAGAGATCAGCTTTCAAAACTACAGCCGTTAATTATTGAAAAGGAACTGGAGATTCACATACAGGAGAATATACCATGCGATATAACAGGAGATAGAAAATATCTGACGAAGGCCATCTTCAATCTATTGCATCACGTTGTCATCTACAGTACTGAGGGGGATTCTATAGCTATTATCATTGAACAAAAAAAATGTCGCAAATATACCGTCAAAGTCGAAGAGACAGATCCTGCCAGAACAGGCCTTTATCTTGCAAAAAAAATATTTGATCTGTTCCATGTGCATATCGATATACGAACGACAGAAAAAGGGTTAATAGTGATAATCGGCTTATAAATATGTCACATTAGATAGAGGTGATCAAGAATGCGAAAAAGAAAGCATAATTATCTGCCGGTAGCAGCGGGCTTTATGATTATTTATCTGGCTGTTATGACTGGCGCAACTTTTCTTGTTCATAACAAATATATGGAAGAATATGAAATGCGCTATGAAAATAAAATGCAGGAATTAAATATTCAGTTATCTTCTGACGATAATTGCCGGATCGATACTGCATACCAAAAAGAATATCGTCAGTATGAAATTCTGCGGGCATTCACAGGTCTGTATAATATAGATGAGGAAAAATATCAGAAGTTCTCAGCAGCTTTTTATGATTATACAATTAAAGAATTAAGAAAAACGCAGGAAAGTTTTTCCATAAATCTGACGGATTTGAGTTTTATGGAAAAAGAGGATACATATACACTCATTGATGCACCATTAAGTGATTATCTATCCGAGGAAGATATGATTAAAATGGCAGAAATAGTTGAAATGGATTATGCAGCAATGAAAGCCGATATGGCGGTGCCCGATGAAAGTACAACCTACAATTATTATGCTGCAATTGATAAGAATACCCAAACGCTTTATCGGTTGCTGATTGAAAAAATTGCCTGGGAAAAACAGGATTATCCTGATTTTGTTTCTGAAGCTGTTCCTAATCCTTATTTGGGCGGTTATTATCATCATGAAATAACGGATAAGAATGGACAGAGATACAGTTATGCGCCGATTAAATTTGAAACAGTATGGGCATGGGAGAATCCGGATTTTGTATCTGCTGATGACATTGATTATAAATATGAATATCATAACTTTACCGTTCTAATGCCTTATAATAGGGGACAGGGCTGCCGGATATGGCTGGAATGGCATAAAAACGTTTACTTACAGAGTGCAATTCGTAATCTGGATCGATCAGCGATGGAAAAAATGTTTGAAGATTCTATAAATCAGATGGCAAATCCTGAATTTACAGTACAATATTCCGATATTCGAACAATAAGTACATCTTCAAATAACAAAAAAGGCATTCTGCTGCTTGCGTCTGAATGTCACCCCTGGATGGCAGCTGTGAACTACATGAGATATGTCTATTTATCCTGTCTGATTCTTATGCTTGCCTGTATGTCTGTTGTTATCTGCATCCTTCATAAGACCAACAAAGAAAAGGAAGCTATTGAGGAGAATCGGCGGGATTTTACGAATGCGCTGGCCCATGAGATGAAAACCCCTCTTGGTGTTATTCGTGGTTTTTCTGAGAATCTTATGGAGAATACAGTGCCGGAAAAAGAAGATTATTATTTAGACCAGATCATGAAAAAGACAGAGGAAATCGCTCATCTGGCAGAGGAGATGAGTGATCTGTCGAAGCTGGATTCAGAACACCTGATTTTGAGGCAGCGTAAGCTTTCTGTTGCAAATATTATTAAAGATGAGCTTTGTAAATTGGAACCGCTTATAGCAGAGCAGCAGCTCACCATACAGCTTCAGGAAGAGTCATTATTTCAGGTGGAAGCGGATAGAAAGTATCTTTCTAAAGCTATATTCAATCTGCTGGATAATGCTGTCAGTTACAGTCATACAGGCGGCATTATAGATATCAGAATTAAAGAGAGACAGTGTATTATAGAAAACACTTGTCAACCTATAGAAAAAGAGAAACTCAACCACCTTTTCGATGCGTTCTACCAGACGAATCCGAACGGATATACCCGGGGCAGTCATTATGGCATGGGGCTTTATTTGACCAAAAAAATATTGAATCTGTTTAATATGCGCATTGAGATTGGAAATACAGAAAACGGGGTAAAAGTTACCTTCCGATTATAAATATTTTTATAGTATACTTAATTTAGCAAAAAAAGAAGATGAGGGAGTTATATGAATTTACTTGTTGTGGAAGATGACAAACTGATACAGGAAGTCATTGCGGATTATTTTGGCAGCAAAGAATGGACAGTGTCTGTATGTGATAATGGAGAAGATGCTTTGGAACTGATAAAAACCAATACCTGTCACCTTATACTTCTTGATGTAATGCTTCCGGGAATGAACGGGTTTTCAGTCTGCCGCAGAATCCGCGAGATCAGCGATGTGCCTGTAATTTTTCTTACGGCAAGAGTACAGGATGAGGACAAACTGAATGGTTATGCTATGGGAGCAGATGACTATATGACTAAGCCTTTTTCACTTCCGGTGCTTTATGCAAAATCCATGGCACTAATGTCCCGAATGCGAGGAACTGTTCCTGATAAGATGATACGATGCAAAACTATCAGAATAGATGTGAGAACACATGAAGTCTGGAGTAATGAAAGATTGTGTATACTTGCACCCATGGAATATGATATTCTTCTGTTTTTCATAGAGAATCCAAATCGGATCTTCAGCCGTGAGCAACTGCTGATTCGTTTCTGGGGTTATGATTTTGATGGCAGCGAGAGAGTGGTGGACAATCACATTAAAAAGCTGCGGAAAGCCCTTGGGGAAAGCGGCAATATGATCAAAACCGTAAGAAAAGCAGGATATAGAATGGAAACATAAAGGAAGAGAGAAAAAACTCCGATAAAATAATGGTTGCGTTTAAAATGTCGATGCTTTATAATTTAACTCAGGCATTAGAGCCGTTTATTATACGATGAGAGGATGAAATTCATGCAATTTGCAACAATTGCCAGCGGCAGCAGCGGCAACTGTCTGTATGCAGCGAATGATGATACACATATTCTGATTGACGCAGGTATCAGCAAGAAAAGGATAGAATCAGGTCTGGCAACCTTCTATGTGGAAGGCAGGGATGTGGATGCACTGCTTGTGACACATGAGCACTCAGATCATGTTCAGGGAATCGGCGTCTGGTCGAGGAAATATCATATTCCCATTTATGGCACGAAGGGAACATTGAATGCTCTGAGACAGATGAAATCTCTGGGAGCCATTGACGAGTCGCTTTTTCATGTGATCCGTCCAGGTGAGCCTTTTAAGATCAACAATATGATGGTTCATCCCTTTTCAATTCCCCACGATGCCCGGGATCCCGTAAGTTATCACTTTGAAGACAGTCAGTGCAGGATTGGTACGGTGACTGATCTTGGTTATTTTGATGATTCGATCGTCAATGAGCTTCTTGACTGTGATCTGCTTTATGTGGAAGCCAATCATGATCTGCGCATGCTTGAAACGGGACCTTATCCCTATGAGCTTAAGCGACGAATTGCGGGAAATTATGGCCATCTCTGCAATGAAATGTCCGGACAGCTCATTGGAAGACTTTTAAATGAACATCTGCAGAAGGTGATCCTCGGACATCTCAGTAAGGAAAACAATTTTCCTGAACTGGCACTGCAGGCGGTACATAATGAACTTATGAATCATTTTTCAGTTGGAGAGGATGAACTGAATATCAGCGTTGCCCCGAGAGATCTGGCGATGCCTGTTATTACAATATAATGATACCAGGGGCAGGATTGCGAGAGTATAAAATGCAAAATATTCAGGTATCATGAAAAATACCTATATGGAGGACTTTTAATCATGAAAAAGACAATTATAACTGTAATCGGCAAGGACAGAGTCGGTATTATTGCAACTGTATGTACATATCTGGCAGAACATAATATCAACATTCTGGATATTGATCAATCTATTATTCAGGGTTATTTTCATATGATGATGATCGTTGATGCCAACGGCGCTGATAAAGAATTTGCCGCCCTTGTGACGGATCTGGAAGAGATAGGCCGTAATCTTGGCGTACAGATTAAGATGCAGCACGAAGATATTTTTAACATCATGCATAGAATTTAACAAAGGTGGTAACCATACATGACGAATTTATTTGAGGTTCAGGAAACGAATAAGATGATCCAGGAGTCCAATCTGGACGTCCGTACCATTACCATGGGCATCAGTCTTCTTGATTGTTGTGATAAAGATGTGGATGTGGTCTGTGAGAATATTTACCGTAAGATTACAACAAAGGCGAAGGATCTGGTCAGGGTCGGAGAAGAAATTGAACTGGAATACGGCATTCCGATTGTCAATAAGCGTATTTCTGTTACTCCGATTGCACTGATCGGCGGATGTTGCTGTGAGACGCCTGAAGACTATGTGAAAATTGCTAAAGCGCTTGACAGAGCCGCTCATACGGTGGGCATTAATTTCCTTGGCGGTTATTCTGCTCTGGTTTCCAAAGGTATGACACCGGCTGATAAGCTGCTGATAGATTCCATTCCACAGGCATTGGCTGAGACAGAACTGGTATGCAGCTCTGTGAATGTGGGTTCCACTAAAACAGGCATTGACATGGACGCGGTTAAGCTTCTGGGCGAGACAGTGAAGAAGACGGCTGAACTGACGAAAGATAATGACTCCCTTGGCTGTGCCAAGCTTGTTATATTCTGCAATGCCCCGGATGACAATCCATTTATGGCAGGTGCCTTCCACGGTGTAACAGAAGGTGATGTGGTCATCAATGTAGGTGTCAGCGGTCCGGGTGTTGTAAAACGTGCCATTGAAGCTGTTCGTGGACAGGATTTTGGTGTTCTCTGCGAGACTATCAAAAAGACGGCCTTCAAGGTAACCCGTGTGGGCCAGCTGGTAGCTCAGGAGGCATCCCGCCGTCTGAATGTGCCTTTTGGCATCATCGATCTTTCCCTGGCTCCGACACCGGCGGTGGGTGACAGTGTAGCCGAGATTCTCCAGGAAATAGGCCTTGAGCGTGTAGGCGCGCCTGGTACAACGGCAGCATTGGCACTGCTCAATGATCAGGTGAAGAAGGGCGGTATTATGGCATCCTCCTATGTGGGCGGTTTATCGGGTGCTTTTATTCCTGTATCCGAGGATCAGGGTATGATTGATTCTGTACTCGACAGTGCACTGACTCTGGAAAAACTGGAAGCCATGACCTGTGTATGCTCTGTTGGTCTGGATATGATCGCCATTCCGGGGGAGACAAAAGCTTCAACTATTTCCGGTATTATCGCAGACGAGATGGCCATCGGTATGATCAATCAGAAGACAACCGCTGTCCGCCTGATCCCTGTTTATGGCAAGGAAGTGGGCGATACAGCAGAATTCGGCGGTCTTCTTGGCTATGCTCCGATCATGAAGGTCAATGAGTTCAGCTGTGAAGATTTCATTAACCGCGGCGGCAGGATACCTGCACCGGTTCACAGTTTTAAAAATTAATAGGAATATAAGTATAAGAAAGAAGGATAACAATGGGCGTTTTAGATGGATTAAAACCCGAAAGAGTATTTTATTATTTTGAGGAAATCTGTAAGATTCCCCATGGTTCCTACAATGTGAAAGCAATCAGTGACTACTGTGTTTCTGTGGCAAAATCTCTGAATCTGGCAGTGCGTCAAGATGAAGAATACAATGTTATTATCAGAAAACCGGCCTCTCCGGGTTATGGCGAAGCAAAGGCCCTGATGATCCAGGGGCATCTGGATATGGTCTGCGTCAAGGATGCCGATGTGGAGTTTGATTTTGAAAAAGACGGATTGAAGCTTGTGGTTGAGGATGGGTATATCCGTGCATCAGGCACGACGCTTGGCGGAGATGATGGTATTGCCGTTGCCATGGGACTTGCTATCCTGGAAGACGATACAATCGAACATCCGGATCTGGAAGTTGTGTTTACTACCGAGGAAGAAGTGGGCATGGAAGGTGCCATTGCCCTGGATACCTCTGATCTGAAGGCAGAGTACCTGCTGAATCTTGATTCGGAAGATGAAGGGCATTTCCTTGCAGGCTGTGCCGGCGGTGTGAAGGCAAAAGCATTGCTCCCTATGTCTCAGATGACAGCAGAGGGAACGAAGATGACAATCGATATGACAGGTCTTACAGGCGGGCATTCCGGGGCAGAGATTCATAAATGTCGTGCCAATGCCAATATTTTACTTGGACGGTTCCTGTATCAGCTTCATGAAACCATTCCGTTCTGTCTGATCGGTGTCCATGGCGGCGACAAAGATAATGCCATCCCTGTAGACAGTCATGCGGAGATCGTTGTATCGTCAGAAGATATAGAGACGGTGGAGAATCTTACAAAAGGTTTCCAGCAGGATATCAGCATTGAATTTCGTACCAGTGATCCGGCTATCAGTATTCGTTCATCTGTCGGTGACCAGGGAAATTATGACGTTTTTTCCATGTCCTTAATGGAGAAAGTCATTTTTATGCTGATGCAGGTACCAAATGGTGTCCAGACCATGAGTGCAGATCTGCCTGGACTGGTTGAAAGTTCTCTGAACCTCGGGATTCTCAGAACGACAGCTGAAGGTGTTGCCATGACCTGGGCCATCAGAAGCTCTGTCAAATCTCTGAAACTTCTTATGAAAGATAAACTGCGCTATATGACAGAGTTCTTCGGCGGTGAGATCAGCTTTTCGGGTGATTATCCTGAATGGACATTCAACCCTGATTCAAAAATTTGTGCGCTCTGTAAAAAACTTTATGAAGAAAAAACCGGCAGAAAAGCTTCTGTTGAGATGATCCATGCTGGTCTGGAGTGCGGCCTTTTATCTGAAAAGATGCCTGGTCTTGATATGGTGAGTCTTGGCCCGGATATGCAGGATATTCATACATCAAGGGAAAAACTCTACATTGCTTCCGTTGAACGTACCTATCAGCTGGTACTGGATGTTCTGAAGGAATTTAAAAATTACTGCCGTTAAACGGAGGATAACATGATACGCGCAATTATATTTGACATGGATGGCGTCCTGATTGACAGTCAGCCCATGCATTATGAGGGCGACCGGCTGACGCTGGCCGCCCATGGTATTGATGTGCCGACAGAAGAGATGGTTGCCTATGCCGGGACGACCAATGCTCTGCGTTTTGGCATATTTAAGGATCAATATAACCTGACAGAAGAAACAGAAACATTAATAGAAGAGCGGGAGAGAATCATGATCGACCTGGTAACTTCCAGCAATGCAAAGCCAACAGCAGGTTCTGTGGCTTTACTGCAGTCGATCAAGAATGCCGGACTTAAAACGGCCGTTGCTTCATCCTCATCCTATCCCTTTATCTATGCAGTTCTTAATAAGCTTGGGATAAAACCGTATTTTGACCTGATCTTTTCAGGTGAATCCGTCCCAAATGGCAAACCGGCACCGGACGTATTTCTTGAAACATGCCGCAGACTGGATGAAACTCCGGGAGACTGTGTTGTCATTGAAGACTCTTCCAATGGCGTACTGGCTGCTGTAAGAGCAGGTATAACCTGTGTCGGCTACCAGAATCCCACATCGGGAAAACAGGATTTGTCAAAAGCAGCCGCTGTTATCAACGATTTTCGTACCATTGATGCGGAATTTCTTATCAATTTATAATATCAGATTATTTTCATTCAATTATAATAAGCTGCACAATTCAGGTTGTGTGGCTTTTTTAATGAAGACAGACATTAATATTTGGACGACAGATCGAATATATTGAAATAAAAAAGAGAGTTGAACCATGAGCAGATATTCAGATCTTTTCAGCCAGGCCAGAAACAATTATAAAAGGATAGAAAATATAGATAAAAAGAAGCAAGGATACACTTTCTATCATAGCGAACCGAGAAAAGTCGACTGTCGACACAATCAAAAAATAGAAACAGAACCTTTTGAATCATTTTCTATAAGAATGATTATTGTTATGCTTGTTCTTGTCACAACAATGTTTTTTAAACAGGCTGGCATTTTTAATCATAATTCTGCCTATGAAGCTGTCATGGCAGAAGTAACAAAACAGCTTACGATAGAGGAAATAGAATCTGCAATATCAGAATCTGCTGTCTATCCTGTGATGAACTGGTTCAATGACAAAAAATAAAATTTCTTGACACTAGCTGTTTTTCAGTGCCGGACCCCCCAAAGTCCGGCTTATTATGTATGCAAATAAAATGGTTGAAATAGAATTTCTATGTATGGTAAAATGGTTAAAATGGTTAAATAAGGTGGGGGAATAATGCAAAAGAAAACGATATCAGTAGTAACGCTGGATAAATGGGCAGGAGCCTCTTATTCTAAAGAAATACAGGAGCTTTTTGATGATTATGTAGAAGTTCGTTCATTCAGTTTTATGGATGGCTCCGCATCCGGGAAACTTGAACCTGCGGATCTGTTTGTTATTTCAACAGATGCCTACAGCTCTGCAGAAGAAGTCTCAAAGCATGTCCCTTTGGGCAGTCAGACCATGGCTATTGAAGTATCCTTTAAATGGAGTGAATTGCGAAAAATGAAAGAACTTCCAGCAGGTACAAAAGTCCTATTTGTTAATCTCACAGAGACAATGGCCCGGGAAGCTATCACACAATTAGAGCAATTCGGCATTACCCATGTGAAATTGATTCCTTTCTATCCCGGGGCTGTTTTAAAAGAAGAGGTGGATCTGGCGGTCACTCCGGGTGAGACACGCTATATCCCGGAAGAAATTACAGATTATATCGATCTTGGACAACGTTCCTGTACCTCCGGTATGATGATTGAGATTGCACTGCGTCTGGGATTTGAAAATCTGCTTGAAACTCAGAAATTTAAAAATTATTTTCAGGCAATTGCCACCAGTAATTATAGTTTTGACCAGATGTTTGCAAAATCTATTCGTTTAGAAAGTCAGTTTCATCTTTTAATGGAAACATTAAAAGATGGTGTAATCGGAGTTACTGAAAAGAATGAGATTTTTGCGTGTAACAGCAAAGCAGAAGACATTACAAAAGTCTGTGCTTCCATAATTATTGGTAAGCAGGCAGATGCCATCTTTCCGACTATTCCTTTTATGAAATGCCTTCAGGCCAAAAAAGCGCTTCCAGCCAGGGTTCATAAACTGAATGGTGTGAATATCAGTATTGAAGTTATTCCTGTTATGAGGCTTAATGAATGTATTGGAGCATTTGCAATTCTGCAAAAATTTAACGATATAGAAATACGTCAAAATGAGTTGCGGAGACAATTATCAAGACATGGTCTTATAGCAAAATATACCTTTGACCAGGTCATCGGCACATCAAAAGCAATTGTTCAGACTAAAAATGTACTGAAACGTATGGCCACCAGTGAAAGCCCTGTTCTTCTGATTGGAGAAACAGGTACTGGAAAAGAATTGTTTGCCCATGCGATTCACAGTGCCTCCGGACGCAGTGAAGGACCTTTTGTTGCCATTAACGTTGCAGCTGTTCCTGAAAATCTGCTTGAAAGCGAATTATTCGGATATGAAGAAGGCGCTTTTACAGGTGCTAAAAAGGGCGGAAGACCGGGATTATTTGAACTTGCCCATACGGGAACTCTGTTTCTTGACGAGGTTGAAGGCATGAGCATGGCACTGCAGGTTAAACTTTTACGTGTATTACAGGAAAGAGAAATCATGCGGGTCGGCGGCAATAGGATTATTGATATTGATGTCCGCATTGTTGCAGCTACCAATGAGTCACTGGAAAAGAAGGTTGAAGAGGGAAGCTTTAGGAGAGATCTTTATTATCGTTTAAATACTTTGCCTATCGTCATTCCGCCATTATCTGAGCGTGATAACGATATCTTTCTCCTGATTGAGAACTTTAAAACTGAACTTGGCGGCGATTTTGTATTGTCAGAGGAGATAAAAATATTTTTCAGCCAATATCAATGGCCGGGGAATATTCGTGAGTTGCGCAATGCTGTAGAATATTTTATTTTTACTGATAAAAAAGTCATTGGTATGGAAGATCTTCCTCCTACTATTTCACGGACACTTTTAACCCATAATGTAGTGCATGACGAATCAACCAGGCAGGAGATCGATGTTCTTTCGTATGACTGTTACTCAGAAAACTTCTGGTTTGTAATGGAGGAACTTTTCAAAGCATCTAATGACCACATTTCCATTGGCAGAGAAAAAATTTATCAGTCAGCCCATGAAAAGGATCTGGCCTTATCCCAGAAGGAAATCAGAGATATTCTTAAGAAAATGGATGAAGAAAATATTTGCAAGGTCAAAAAAGGAAGAGGTGGCTGCCGTTTGACAGAGGTAGGTCGGATATTATGGTTAAATAGGTTAAATAATCCCAGAATATAACCAATTATTTTTTCAAATATTTAACCAGTATAACCAAATAAAGGTAAAAAATAGTAGAAAATGGCAAATTTAAGGTTGGCACGCTTTTTGCTTCTTAATACAGGTGTAAGAAATGATATAGCAAAATAAAACATTAAGGAAGGAAGAAAAGCATGAAGTACAACTTTGATGAAGTTATTGACCGCAATGGTAATCGTGCTGCCAAGTACGATGAACGCACAATGAAATTTGGTACGGCAGATGTCATTCCTCTTTGGGTTGCCGACATGGATTTCAGAACTGCTCAGCCAATTATTGACGCCTGCAAAAAGAAAGCAGAAGAAGGAATCTGGGGCTATACATCAAGACCCGAAAGCTATTTTGAAGCTGTACAGAGATGGGAA
>JAEDGN010000118.1 GCA_016297495.1 Coprococcus sp. | reverse complement strand
CAGGGCAATCCATTCGTTGATGTCAGTGAAGATGATTACTATTATGATGCAGTTATGTGGGCTGTGAATAAAGGTATTACTGTAGGTAAAGATGAGACTCATTTTGAACCGAAGGCTAACTGTACGCGTGCTCAGGTGGTAACCTTCCTTTGGAGAACAATGGGAGAGCCAGAACCGGAGACAACGGAGAATCCTTTTGTGGATGTTACCGATGATGCTTACTATTATGACGCTGTATTGTGGGCAGCTGAGAATGGTATCACAGCCGGTATGGATGAGACCCATTTTGCACCGAATGAGCATGTTACAAGAGCTCAGTTTGTATCCTTCCTGCATCGTAATGAAGGGGAGCCGCAGCCAGAAACGACAGAGAATCCTTTCGTTGATGTGGCAGAGGGCAAATACTATTATAATGCAGTATTGTGGGCATATGAGAATGAGATTACAGTAGGTAAAGATGAGACTCATTTTGCACCAGATAATAAGTGTACTCGAGCTGAGGTTGTAACGTTCCTTTACCGTGCATATGGTGAAGAAGAATAATTAAACAGACAAGAGGGATAGCTTATCCGTAATTAAGATGTAAAGAGGGGGCTGTTGTACTAAAACGAAAATTAGTACGGCAGCCCCCTTTTCTCAAATAATAGAAATGGATGGCATAGTAAACTTTGTTGCAAAAAGGAGAAGCGATGTTATGAGGATAAAAAGAGTATTGGCACTGGTTTTGGTGTTTAGTCTGTTTATGTGTCAAACTGTATATGCGCAGGAATATGAGTCCGGAGCAAAAGGAATTTCAGCCGTTGAGAGTGCGAACGCGAAGATAGAAGAGAATTTTGCGACGGTTACGGTTTCTTCACAGGAATACTATTCAGAAGCTTTTGAAGTACTGGAACTGGTGAATGAAGAGCGTGAAAAGGAAGGATTGTCAGCATTGACAATGGACAGGGATCTCCTTGAAGCCGCAATGCTGCGCGGCAGTGAACTTGGCCTTTGTTTTGGTCATATACGGCCCATAAATGAAGACTGTTTTACGGCCTGTGACAAGATGTATGGTGAGAATATTGCGGCCGGGCAGGGTTCTGCTGCAGCGGTCATGGATTCCTGGATGAATTCCGAAGGGCATCGTGGAAATATTCTGAAGGAAGATTATCAATCCATTGGAATAGGAGCTGTCATAATCAATGACGTACCATATTGGGTGCAGTGCTTTGGCTTTGATGAGGCGGATAGTGTTTCTGAAGGAGCTTATACAGATTCGGCTGCTTTCCGGGATATACAGTTTGCCCCGGATTTTGAGGAGCTTGATTATGGTATATCCATAGACAGGACTACATTGGATGTGGGCGAGACAGCTTCAGTACAGTTTTATTTTAATAATGGGTTTTCAACTACTACTATTGAGCCGGAATATTTGGGTTATCAGACTTCAGATAATCTCGTGTGTACAGTGTCTGATGGAGAAATCAAAGCCGTCGGCAGCGGCAGCGCGGACATCACAGTTAGTCTTCCAAAGTCTCCGGATGTTGCTTTTTCCAATACCATAACGGTGAATGGAAAACCGGCGAATCCATTTGTAGATGTCAGTGAAGATGATTACTATTATGATTCAGTTATCTGGGCATACGAGAATGGTATTACAGCAGGCAAGGATGAGACTCATTTTGAACCGAAGGCCAATTGTACGCGTGCCCAGGTAGTAACTTTCTTATGGAGAACAATGGGAGAACCGGAAGCAGAAGCTGCGGAGAATCCGTTTGTTGATGTTTCAGAAGATGCTTACTATTATACAGCAGTGTTGTGGGCAGCTGAAAATGGCATTACTGCCGGTATGGACGAAAGTCATTTCGCACCTGATGATCATGTTACAAGAGGTCAGTTTGTGTCCTTTTTACATCGTAATGAGGGAGAACCTCAGCCTGAAAATGCGGAGAATCCTTTTGTGGATGTAGAGGAAGGCAGATATTATTACAATGCAGTTCTGTGGGCATATGAGAATGGCATTACAGCAGGTAAAGATGACACCCATTTTGCACCGGATAGTAAATGCACCCGGGCTGAAGTTGTAACATTCCTTTATCGTGCATATGGTGAAGCAGAGTAAACATTTCTACTTTTATAAATTTACAAAAAACATAGAATATGGTACAATACGAGACGGGTATGTATTGTAGTAAAACCATGGTAAAATATTGCCGGAAAGTGTCTGAGAAAGCCCAAAATTGTTATTCAGGAACAGAGAGAAAGGCGTATAAATAAGATGAATTCTTTAGTTGATAAGAGATATCCCATATTGAACACATATGTCAATGCTATGTCAATGGATGAGACGGTGAATGCCATAGAGAAGATGATTGAACGCCGGGTGCCGGTACAGCATGTGGTGATCAATGCTTTGAAGGTCAATCTGATGCGAAAAGATGAGAATCTCCGGAGAATCGTGAATGAATGTCCGCTCATTAATGCAGATGGTGCGTCTATCATATTGGCGGCGAAGCTGCTGAAGATACCTCTCAAAGAGCGTGTGACAGGATTTGATCTGTTTGTACGTTTAGTTGAGGAAGCTTCAGTCAGGAACTACAAGATTTATCTGTTTGGCGCCAGAGAAGAAGTAGTAAAAAAAGTAAAGACAATATTTGAGCGGAAATATCCGACCTTACAGATTGTCGGTTACAGGAATGGTTATTTTACAGAGGCAGATGAACCGGAAATCGTAAGAGATATGGCAGAATCCGGTGCCGACATGATGTTTGTGGCTTTTTCATCACCGAAGAAGGAATATTGGATCAGACGATATCTGAAGGAATTGAATATTCCTTTTGTAATGGGAGTAGGCGGCAGTTTTGATGTGATCGCAGGTACGACGAAGCGTGCACCTCTGTGGATGCAGAAGTGCGGCATGGAATGGTTTTATCGTTTTATTCAGGAACCGGGAAGGCTCTGGAGACGGTATCTGGTGGGCAATATAAGCTTTATACTTTACGTACTGCAGTACAAGATGAGAACGATATTGAAGAATAACAGATAGAGGATAAGAGGTAGAATCATGGTTAATGTAGTAGGACTTGGATATATCGGGCTGCCGACCATTCTGATGCTGGCTGCTCACGGTGTCGATGTTATAGGTACCGATTACAACAAAGAGCTGGTGGATACTTTGAATGCAGGCAGGCTGTCTTTTAAGGAGGACGGACTGGAGGAACTGTATCAGACAGCCAGAGAGAATGGTGTGTCCTTCACAACGGAATATGTGAAGGCAGATGTTTATATTATTTCAGTGCCGACACCTTATGAAGAAGTAACAAAGAAGGTAGATGCTTCCTATGTAGTAAAAGCGGTCAGGGCGGTGCTGCCGGTTTGTGATAAGGGGGCGGTGATCGTCATTGAATCGACCATATCACCGGGAACTATTGATACATATATTCGGCCGGTGATCAGGGAATACGGGCTGACTATCGGTGAGAATATCCATCTTGCCCATGCGCCGGAGAGGATCATTCCGGGCAACATGATTCATGAATTGCTGAATAATGACCGGACGATTGGCGCGGATGATCCGGCTATTGGCGAGAAGATAAAATCCATCTATGGGTCTTTCTGTCGGGGTACCATTACTGTGACAGGTATCAGGGCAGCGGAGATGAGCAAGGTTGTAGAGAATACTTTCCGTGATATTAATATTGCCTATGCCAATGAGCTGGCCAGGATATGTCATGAGCAGAATCTGGATGTCTATGAGATCATCCGGATTGCCAATCAGCATCCGAGGGTGAATATCCTGTCTCCGGGGCCGGGTGTCGGCGGACATTGTATTCCGATTGATCCGTGGTTTCTGGTGGGGGATTTTCCGAGCCTGACCCATGTGATCAAGGCTGCCCGCGAAGTGAATGACTCCATGCCGGAATACGTACTGAGCCGCGTGTCAGAAGTTATGAATGAATGTGGTATTGAAGATATCAGTAAGGTAGGTTTTTATGGACTGACTTACAAGGCGGATGTGGACGATGTCAGAGATTCACCGACACTGCAGATGCTTTCCTCTCTGAAAAGACATCTTTGCGGCAACAGAGTGAAGGTTTATGATCCGATGGTGGAAAAGGATATTGTGCCTAATCAGTATCATGATCTGGATGAATTTCTGGATGCTGTTGATCTGGTCGTTATTCTGGTGGATCACCGTGAAATTAAAGAGAATATGGATAGATTAAAGGATAAAATTATATTTGACACCAGACATGTCTGTAGTCTGGAAGGCGCTTATCATCTTTAAGATTGAGTCAATTATAGTTGGATGAGACAGTTATGAAGAAAAAAGTCATGTTAGTATTT
>JAEDGN010000117.1 GCA_016297495.1 Coprococcus sp. | reverse complement strand
CCGGTGGATTTTACATTGGGAGAAAAGTAAAGAAACGGGAGTTTTTGTGGGGGCTGATTGTCGGGATGCTTTATTACAGTATTCATATGGGTGCAGTCGTTGCCATCGAAGGAAGTCTGCCGGATCAGATCGTACCGGCGACGGCACTGGCACTTTTGTGTATGGGAAGTGGCATGTTTGGAGGAATGGTTGGGTAAAAGATTAAGGAGAGGTGCCCTTGTTTTGCGGGCACCTCTCCTTGTCTGTAAATATTTAATGTCGGTTTTCTTTTTTGAGGGTATAGAAGGCGATGCCTGCTTCAACAACAGCCATAGCAATCATAAGACCCCAGATGAAAGCGTTATTGGCAGGTTTTTCTGCCGGAGTCTGATATTCGACGGAAGGATATACGCGTTCATCTTCAATGTTGATGATTCCCGCACCGGTATAGTTGTTCAGATAAACCTGAGGTTGATCTTTTGAAAGCGTCAGGGCATGTGGACCTTTTGGAATTTCAATGATCAGTTTGCCTTCCGAATCTGTGGAGGCAAATATCGGTTCGGAAGTTCCGTCCAGATAGTAGGAAACTTCTGTATCGGCAGCCGGTACGCCTTCTTTTGTCACAATAATTGTAGCGGTGAATGTATCCGGAGAAAGGTCACCGTCAATGGTTATACGGTCCTGGCTCATTGAAAATTCAAGCGGAACTGTGCCGGAAGATGTTTTAGTATTCACGTAATTTTCAATCGTTTCCAGTTCTCCGCCGATCTCGCCGATCAAAGGCAGGGAGGCAAGCATATCATAATCGCTTCCGCCGCTCATAATGTAATTATTGCAAACAAGAATCAGTCGGGTAGATGTATCCTGTCTGTCGAGTGGCGTATCCGAATCAGTCAGGTATACAGCAGTGACTTTGGAACCTGTTTCGGCAGAAGGACTATAGGAAAAACGAATACCGCTGACCTGTAAAAAGCCGCCGAAAGGTTCGCCTTCCAGCATACCCGTTTCACTGCTCTGACCGGTTAAGCTGTAAACCGATTGTTCCAGGATCTGATATAAAAGAGATGGTGTGATCTCTTTCATCATGAGCGTATTGGAAAATGGAAAGGCACTGACAAGGTCACCTTTTGTAAGCGTACCGTTTGACCAGAAAGCACGGATTCCGCCACCATTCTCCACACCGATCACAGGAAGATCCTGATAATCTGCCATACCTTCGGCATCTGCAATAAAGTTTTGTGCAGCGTCCCGGAAGGCATCCGCAGTGAAATCGCCAAGGTTGGTTTCAACGATACGTGCTTCGGCTATATAATTGATATATCCACCCCACATACTGTTGGTCACCGAACCGATTTCTTCCGCGAGCATAGCCTGCTGGGAGGTGTTGATCTCATCAATTTTTCCGGATATATCCGAATCCGGTGTGATTGCCTGAGCATCTTCATAGCTGATTGGGTTTACCTCAATTGTCAATGTGTCATCAGAAGAAAAGTCCAGTGTGATCCGACCGAGTTCAGTTAATCCGGTTCCGGTCTGGACGATGTGAACATCATTGACAACTTTATCTTCTTTTGTATGGCTGTGTCCATCGATAATGATATCTAAGTCACCCTGATATTCACCGGTCATGGCATTGGCGAGAGCAGCACTGTCGCATGGAACATTTGTGTATTCGCCAAGATGCGCAACGGCAATAATGACATCACAGCCGGCTTCTTCAAGTTCGTCAATTTCAGATTTGGCTGCTTCGATTTCATCCCGGAATTCAAGATCCTGAATACCTGTCGGATTTGTTGCGGTTGCCGTGCTGGCTGTGGTAAGACCGAAAAATCCAAGTTTTTTTCCTTCTTTTTCTATAATGACATGGCATCCGTTATCATCATCGGATTGGAAAAGGGGTGCATTGTCTTTATAGATATTGGCACTGATTACCGGAAAGTCAGCCAGAGAGGCATTTTCAAGTGCAATTTCGGTTCCGTAATCAAATTCGTGGTTGCCTGCAGCCATTAAGTCATAGCCTGCGGCATTCATAAGCTGAATAATATCGGAGCCTTGGGTCAGAGAGGCAATCGGAAGTCCCTGTGTTGCGTCACCGGCATCAACTAAAATGGGATTTTCACCTTTTAATTCTGCTTCTTTTTTTATGGAAGCGACCCGATCAAGACCGATGCTGCTGTCAGAACCGACAATAGAGCCATGGACATCATTCGTATGTAAAATTGTGATTTTGATGTCCTTACCTTCGGCATAGACGGGCAATGAAAGCCCTTGCAAAAGCAAGGTAAAAACAGCCAGACCGGAGATGATTTTTTTGTAAAAAACATTTCTCATTATGTGACCTCCTTTTTGAGATAGATTGTTTATCCTGTAATCAGTTTCATTATAATATTTGTCCGGGTGGGTGTCAATCATAGGGACAGGTTCCACGGCTCGGTGAGTCGGGGAACCTGTCCCTAAAATTACTTGCAAATCTATAGGAAATATATTATAATATTGGTATACATACCAAACCTAAAAGGAGGGATTGCTCAGATGTCAATTTTATACAACAAAAAGGGGGATCATATGGGAGGCAAGGTTATAAAAAAAGTAATTTCAATGTTTCTTATTCTGGTGATGATATGCGCGTTAACAGGATGCGGCGGCAGTTCGATTACAGGAACATGGTATCTTACCGAGGTACATTCAGGGGAGGATATTTACAATATGGATGAACTGGCAGAAATATTTGATGCCGCTGAGGATGCCGAAATCTGTGTCATGCTTGAGCTGAAGGATGGCGAATTCAGATTATCAGAAAAAGAAAGTGATGATAAAAACAGTGAACCGGTGGTTTTGCTTTCGGGCACATATGAAGAAAACAACGGGGAATATTCTTTTGTGATAAAAGGCCAGGAAGATGTGAAGGAAAATGAAGTCACAGGAGTTCTGGAAGATGGACGTCTCATTCTGGAGAATAAGAATGACAGCGGAGATATCCGTATGATTCTTAAAAAGTAACGCGTTGATATATGCAAAGTTTCAGAACCGGAAAGGAGAGAAAAAAGTGAAAAGATTATCTAAGAAGACGACAGCCATATTGATGTCAGCAATGATGATTCTGACCTGTGCGGCATATCCGACACATGCCTTTGCAGCCAATAATTATAATACACTGGGAAAAAGTGAAGATTTTAAATCATTTGTGAGAACTGACAACAATCAAAGAACAACGTATTACGACATCTATGGGGGACAGACGGAGGGCAGGAAGGATGTGGATGACCTGAATGTTCTTATGGAAGATACTTTGTACAACAGCAAGGTAATCGGTACGAATTATACGCCTGCTCAATACTGGGCAGCTTTTGCAAACGGTGTATATGCAGCAAATCCGGAATCCTATTATTCATTCAATAACAGACCTTATAAAGACAGATTCATGAATGATGTGGACGGTGGCAGAGGTTACGGAAATCTGTACGAAGCCTTATCCTCTCTTACAGGAAAAACTCAGGCCACCGGTAAAAATGCAAAAACATGTGATATCCGTACGATTAGTACCGGGAAACGTACCGCAAAAAATCTTAATCAGGTACAGGAAGATGCCTTTAGTCTGCTTGTAGAAGTCAAGCCGGGAAGAATTAAGACAAGTGATTTCAGAAAGCACGCTTCGCTCAAAGCTATGGAAGAGGACAAGAATTCCGATCAAACGGTAATGTATAATCTGATGGCCACAAGAGATCGTCAAGGCAGTACATTCAGGTATATATATAATTGCTTTGGAATCGCCTACAGTGATTTTTCAATAACGCCTGTCAGCGCGGAATATAATGAGGCCGAAAAAAACAGCACAGGTGCAACACCGGCATTGAGAGATGAGGATACACTGGATGAGGCATTAGACAAGGTTAAAAGCGGAGAGACAATTTACGGATTTTCGGTAAAGGAAAATGCAAGCAGTCATGTTGCCTCATTTAAAAACGAGAGTACTCAGCCTGCAACCCAGCAGATATCGACGCAAACATCCATTTCGGAAAAGTTGTCTTCGACAGTTTCCGAAAATAAGCAGGTTTCTTTTTCACAATCAGAGAATGCCAAAATTTCATTGGGTGCCAGCCAAGCTTTTTTCCATTTTGAAACCGGTATTACTTTTACAGAAAGTGAACTTTGGGGAAAAGGTACCAGCAGAACAAATGAGACTACCAAAACAGAGACTAACACGGTTACAGATACAATACAGCTTCCGGAACATACAGGTGTAACTCACAGTATCATGACAACCAATTATGTTTATTCGATGGTTTATGATTGTCCTGTAGCAATATCTTACACGGTGACGATATTTTCATATGATGGATGTTACTATGATGATGCTGGCAAAGTGGCTTCTTTTGTAACGTCAGGTTATTCCCAGTCAGCATTTATGACACAGTTTAAAAATGCGAATGAGAACCTTAGAAATCGAATGCACAATGATCCGGGTTATGATGAATCCCACGGTATCACAAGGGGAATCAAGGTAAAGCA
>JAEDGN010000116.1 GCA_016297495.1 Coprococcus sp. | reverse complement strand
AACCCGTGTCGGTGCGGCTATTATCCGGATATCAGCAGATGTCATTGTACACCTCTGCAGATTAGACGTTACCTGGGACGAATCAGTCAGCCTTTGCTGGACAGGATTGATCTTACGATTGAAGTCAGACCGGTGAATATAGATGCCTTGCAGCAGGAAGCTGATAAAGAAGAATCTTCGAAGGATATTCTCTGCCGGGTAGAACAGGCAAGGCAGATGCAGGCAGTACGTTTTGAAAAGACGGATTATCTGTACAACTCTCAGCTGACGGACAGAGATGTGGAAAGCTATTGCTGTCTTGGCTCTGATGAATCTGCTTTTATGAAAAAAATATACGAACAGTTTGAATTAAGCGCCCGTTCTTATCATAAGATTTTAAAGGTGGCACGGACTATTGCGGATCTGGCGGGAAGGGAGAATATCTTGAAGGAAGATCTGAGTGAGGCGGTTTTTTATAAAACCATTGACCGGAGCTATTGGGGAGGAATCTATGGAAAGAAATAAATACTGGTTCTGGCTCGGCAGCATCCCGGGGGTTGGAAGCCGGACCGTGATGAAGCTTTTAGCTTGTTTCGAAGATATTGAACAGGTCTATCATGCTTCTGAGGAAGAATTGAAAAAGTGCGGTTTTCTGAAATCATCCCAGCTTGACAGCATTATATATAGTAGGAACAGTGATCGTCTGGAAAGAGCATATGATCATATGCTTCATGAAAATATAGATTGCATTGATATGGAGAGCAACAGATATCCGCTCGAGTTAAAGACGCTTTATGATCCGCCCCCGGTTTTGTTTGTAAAAGGCTGCCTTCCACGAAAGGATGAGTGGATGATTGCTGTTGTAGGTGCACGGAGCTGCAGCAGTTATGGCCGACAGCTATGTCATATGCTGAGTCGGGGCATAGCCTGTTCAGGTGTTTCTATTATTAGCGGTATGGCAAGGGGAATTGACAGTGCGGCCCACCGGGGTGCTCTGGAAGCATCCGGAAGAACTTATGCGGTTTTGGGATGCGGTGTGGATATATGTTATCCGGCAGAAAATATAGACCTTTATACAGAGATTACGGAACAGGGAGGGATTATTTCTGAATTTCCACCGGGAACCCCGCCGGAGCCCTGTAATTTTCCAAGGCGTAATCGCATTATTGCGGCTTTATCAAAAGGAATTCTGGTAGTGGAAGCAAGGAGGAAGAGTGGTTCTCTAATAACAGTGGAACATGGACTGGATCTTGGTAAGGAGATTTTTGCTGTTCCGGGACGTGTGAATGATGCTTTAAGTGAAGGCTGCAACCGGCTGATTAAGGCAGGCGCAAGATTGGTGATGGAGCCGGCAGACGTTCTGGAAGAGTTTGGAATTCTGGCTCGTGAATATAAAAAAAATAATATTACGCTTGATAATTCTGAAAAAGTAGTGTATGCTAGCATGTGTTTAGTACCCAGAAGCGCAGATGAACTGTCGATTATGACCGGTATGAGGGTTCAGGAGGTTATTCAGACACTAATCACCATGGAGCTGAAGGGGATTATTCACAGAGTAGGGAAGAACCAATATGTATTAAGTATATAAATTTTGGAGGAAAGAGGCTGTGGCTAAGTATTTAGTTATTGTTGAATCCCCGGCTAAGGCAAAGACAATCAATAAATTTCTCGGTTCGAATTATCATGTGGTTGCATCTAACGGACATGTTAGAGATTTGCCGAAGAGTCAGTTAGGCATTGATGTGGAGCATGATTATGAACCGAAGTATATTACTATTCGAGGCAAGGGGGATATACTGGCCATGCTCCGTAAGGAAGCGAAAAAGGCGGATAAAGTTTTTCTTGCAACTGACCCGGATCGTGAGGGGGAAGCGATTTCGTGGCATCTGGCACAGGCATTGAAGCTGGATGAGGAGCATACTAACAGAATTACATTCAATGAGATTACGAAAAATGCAATTAAGAATGCAATTAAGCATCCGCGTAAGCTTGATATGGATCTGGTAGACGCGCAGCAGGCGCGAAGGATGCTGGACCGTATGGTGGGCTATCGTATAAGTCCACTGCTTTGGAGTAAGGTTAAAAGAGGACTCAGTGCAGGCAGAGTACAGTCTGTGGCATTACGTCTGATCTGCGACAGAGAACGGGAGATAGATGCTTTTATTCCGAGTGAATACTGGTCGCTGGATGCAGTGCTGGATGTCAATGGTGAGAAGAAGCCATTGACGGCAAAGTTCTATGGCAGGAAAAAGGAAAAGATTGAGATATATTCACAGGCAGAGCTGGATGCCATCAAGCAGGCGCTTGACGGCGCAGAGTATCATATTCAGGATATTAAGACCGGTGAGAGAACCCGGAAGGCACCGGTACCTTTTACGACAAGTACGCTTCAGCAGGAAGCATCCAAGCAGCTGAACTTTTCAACTCAGAAGACGATGCGTCTGGCTCAGCAGTTATATGAAGGGGTGGATGTCAAGGGTCTTGGAACAGTGGGTCTGATTACTTATCTGAGAACAGATTCTATTCGTGTTTCGGAGGAAGCGGATGCCAGTGCAAGATCTTTTATCAGTGAGAATTATGGTGAAAACTATGTAGCAGAAGCACCGAAGACTGCGGAGGCTGGTAAAAAGATTCAGGATGCGCATGAGGCTATTCGTCCGACTTATCTGGATCAGATTCCGGTGAAGGTAAAAGAATCCCTGACGAGGGACCAGTACAGACTGTACCAGCTTATATGGAACCGGTTTGTTGCGAGCCGTATGAGAGAAGCGGTTTATGAAACAACAAATGTAAAGATCGAAGCTGCGGGTTATATCTTTACTGTTTCGGCATCCAGACTGTCATTTGAAGGTTTTATGTCAGTTTATAAACCGGAAGATGAAAAAACAGAGAATAATGTACTGGCAAGAAAGATCAGTATGGACAGCCAGCTGAATTTCAGAGAATTCGATGCGAAACAGCATTTTACCCAGCCGCCGGCCCATTATACAGAAGCATCGCTTGTTAAGACCCTGGAAGAGTTGGGAATCGGACGGCCGAGTACCTATGCGCCGACGATTACAACGATTATTGCCAGAAGGTATGTGGCAAAAGAGAATAAGAATCTTTATGTGACAGAACTGGGAGAGGTTGTCAACCGGATGATGGTTCAGTCATTTCCGAGTATTGTGGATGTGAATTTCACAGCCAACCTGGAATATCTGCTGGATAAAGTCGGTGAGGGAGTTGTTAACTATAAGACGGTTATACGTAACTTTTATCCTGATCTGGATGAAGCGGTGAAGCAGGCGGAGAAGAACCTGGAAGAGGTTAAGATTACTGATGAAGTCTCGGATGTTGTATGTGAAGAATGCGGCAGATTGATGGTTATTAAATATGGTCCTCATGGTAAGTTCCTGGCATGTCCGGGATTCCCGGAATGTAAGAACACCAAGACTTATTTTGAAAAGACGGGTGTCAGCTGTCCGCAGTGTGGTAAAGATATCGTAATCAAGAAGACGAAAAAAGGGCGCCGGTATTATGGATGTATGGGGTATCCTGAATGTGATTTTATGACATGGCAACGTCCGTCGAACCACAGATGTCCTGAGTGTGGAAAAATTTTACTTCATAAAGGCAACAAGCTGGTTTGTATGGATGAGACCTGTGGATATGTTACTGCGGATATCCGGGAAAATGAAAATCAATAAAATAAAAGAATCTGTCGGATTAAAAGATATAAAAGCCATGTATCTTTATGATTCGGCAGATTTTATTTTGGTATGAAAGAAAAATTATTCTAAATAAACCTCCGTGTTATTGGAATGCAATGAGGCGGATTGACAAGGCGATTTAAATATTTGCTGATAATTGTAGCGATAATTTTCTTAATTTGTAAAAAAGTTTGAAATTTTCAAACAACCCCTTGTTATGCAAGAAATTACATGATAAAATGATTAGGTAAAAAAGGGTAATCTGAAAAAGAAAGAAGGATATGATATGAGTGTACAATTGTTAGATAAAACACGTAAAATTAATAAATTACTTCATAACAATAATTCACATATGGTCGTTTTTAATGATATATGTGAAGTGCTCAGCGAGATACTTGTATCCAATATTCTTGTTATCAGCCGCAAGGGAAAGGTGCTCGGTATTAAGAACAGACAGGACATAACTGCATTAGGTGAACTGATTGTTGATTCGGTCGGCGGCCATATTGATGAAATGTTGAATGAAAGATTATTAAGTGTTCTGTCGACGAAGGAGAATGTCAATCTGCTGACTCTTGGTTTTGAGAGTGCTGACGTTTCGGCATATCAGGCTATCATTACCCCTATTGATATTGCAGGTGAACGTCTCGGTACATTATTTATTTACCGAAGAGATAAGGCTTATGAGATCGATGATATTATTCTGAGTGAATATGGTACAACGGTTGTCGGCCTGGAGATGTTGCGTTCAGTGAATGAAGAGAATGCAGAGGAGACACGAAAGGTTCAGATTGTCAAATCAGCTATCAGCACATTATCTTTTTCAGAGTTGGAGGCTATTACCCATATTTTTAAGGAACTGGATGGTAATGAAGGTATACTTGTTGCCAGCAAGATTGCAGACAGAGTTGGAATTACCCGTTCTGTCATCGTTAACGCACTCCGTAAGTTTGAGAGTGCCGGTGTTATTGAGTCTCGTTCATCAGGTATGAAAGGAACGTATATCAAGGT
>JAEDGN010000115.1 GCA_016297495.1 Coprococcus sp. | reverse complement strand
GAGCGCAGACTATCTCTGCATGATATATTATAGCATAAAAAGAAGAATTTGTCAATAGCTTATAACAAATTTATCATATTATAACGGTTTACCCGTTCATGCCATAGGCACAAACGGATAACCCGTTATTTTCCAAGAAAAGGGATAAAAGGAGTGCCGGTGACGGCACTCCTTTTATCCCTTTTCTTGGATTGAGCCTGTAGGATCGTCCGTCTGCGCCGCCGCATCATCGGCAGCATCACCGGCACATTCGTCCGTTCCTGTTGGGGGAACTCCCCCAGCTGTCTGCGGATAGCCCCCCTGTCATCTTTCATGCCATTGCCATATCACCAGAAACTACTATTCCCTTAACACATGCGTCCCTTGTCTTAAAAACCGGCGATCGTATTTCATTATTTTTCTATGATTTTTACAAACGCATTTTTAAGATTTATTTCATATTTATATTCATCATTTGACTTATATCCGGTACAATGCAAGTATTCTCCATCATTATACTGCGCCTTACGAAAACCCAACACTTTTATGTTTTCAAAACTATTGACAAATTCAGCAAAGTATGATATAATAAAATTGATCAGATGGAATATTGTCACAACAAGTTCCACGCAGACAGATCAGTTCACCTTCAGAAAGGGAATGAGATGAATATGGTATTCGAACTGAGCCGCCTTACATGCCATCCTATGCCAACACCATCGGTCGACATTCTGATCCATACCCTACCATATCCGATCAAGCGTATTCATGTTAGCGCATAGATTGGCTGTAAGTTGTCCGTCATAGCTTACAGATCAGTCTATGCGCTTTTGCATAAACAAAAATACATGTTGAGGAATTGCGCAGATGAAATTATCACGTCACATTACACTGGTTTTATTATATACTTTTTCATTCACTCTTCTTTTGGGCGGATGCGATACAAAAGAATCACCTAGCAAATCGATTTCGACAAGCTTCATGTATGAACAAATGGTGCTGTTGGAATTGCCGGATAGTGCTATACCATTTTGCGAGAATAGCATTCCTGTATCCGGCGGATATCATATGATCATGTGCGAAGATTCTAATGAGCCACTCGGATATTCTGCCTTCATTAAAGATCCTGATGGTATGTATACGAAGATAAATCTGTTAATTCCCGATACCCTTGTTTTCGATTCGATAAAATTACTTGCAATGCCCAGTGGCGGCGGCGGAAGCGGTGAAGATACCATTTACTTGGAACTGACGGCAGATGGCCAAACCAAATATATCTTTTTCACCACATCTTTGTTTGCAAACGAATATTGGTGGAATTATGAATATCGCGGAGAAGCCCCCTATTCAGCCGAAGATATTCAAAAATGGATACTCGAAAACGAAAAATTGAAATCATAATCAATTGGTAATTCATGAAAGGAGATTTTTATGGCAACAGCTACCTTCAATACTTCTGAATACACTGTTCCCGGCACCAACAGAACGGTCTATTTAAAATATCTTTTGTGCAGTCAAAAAGATATTGTCGTAAGAAGCATTTCTGGTTCTGTTAAGGATAGCGGATATTATGGTATTAACGGAACGTTTTTCAGACCTGGAACAACCTCTTTGGTTGGTATCGCCATAAACGATTCCGCACAAATCAGAAATTATGGAACTATGAACAGAGATCCTCGCATCTCTGACGTAACCTCCCCACTTCCATGCGGAACATTTTTCTATCTCAAAACCCCCCTAACAAATGCTTCAGGTACTCGCATTTTTGGCGGCACTGATGAAATCGACGTCTACGATAATCACTCATACGATGGCGTTACACTGACCATTGCGAACACTCAATTTGCAATCGGCGGTTCAAGCCTATTTCCTTCTGAAACATCTCTAACGCAGAATACATTTAACATACGGATGGTAAATCAGGATGCTCCATATTCTGGTTATCGTTCGAGAACAGCAATAGTCTATATCGGTGGGGGCTCTGACGATCTGAATACAGTATTATTGACAATTCACGGTCCCGTTGACAATGATAAGTCTTCTGGAAATAATTATGTCACATCTGATTACGCTGGCGTTACTTTGTGGGAATTAAGAACATTGATTAACGATGTTTTCGCTCCGATGATTCCTTCTGCGCCTGAAACTGTTGTTCACGCAATCGCTCTAGACGGCGGCGGTTCAACGCAAATAGCATATAAAAATTCGAGCGGCAACAAAGTTACATATCAAACAGCTGATTCATACAGTAGCAATAATAGACCTGTATACTCCATGTTAAGTGTACCTATGTAACCCCCAAACGCCCCTCCTCTCCGCCATTATCTCTCCAAAAGTTATTCGGCCACACTCTAATTTCGTACTATTGTTCTGCCGTTCGAAATGTCACAAACTCTTAACCAAAATATCACGATACAAAAAGAACAGCACCGGCACAAATGCCGGTACTGTTCTTTTTGCAGAGCATTATTATGATTCAAATTATTATACTTGAAATTATAATTATTTTGTGGTATAATATAGATGTGAGTTCCAATCCTAATTATACGAGGTGATTGTTATGGCAAGGTTTATCGACCGTGAATCCGAAATGAAAACACTTGAAAACGAATACACCCGCAGCGGATCGTCACTGGTGATCCTGTACGGACGTCGGCGTGTCGGAAAAACTTCTCTGATTTCCGAGTTTATAAAAGATAAAAACGCCCTGTTTTTCCTCGCCAGCGAAGAACCGGAAGTTCAAAATCGGAATGCGTTCAAAGAGAAGGCTGCTGACTTCATCCAGAGCGATCTGCTCCGTGACGCTGCTGTTTCATCCTGGGATGCCATCTTCAAAGCAATCATAAACACACCCTTCGATCAAAAACCGATAATCGTCATCGACGAATTTCAGTATATCGGCAAGTCCAATCCTGCTTTTCCGTCGATCTTTCAGCGGATTTGGGAAGAACAGCTCAAGAACAAATCCGTAATGGTTATTCTATGCGGTTCTCTTATCTCCATGATGATATCTCAGACATTAAACTATGACAGTCCTCTTTACGGCAGACGAACCGCGCAGATCAGACTGAAGCAGATTCCATTCAAATATTACCGGCATTTCTTCCCCGGTGCCGATGAAAACCATCTGATCGAAATGTATGCTGTCACCGGCGGCGTTCCCAAGTACATTGAGCTGTTCCGTGAGACCGATGATATCTATGATGCCATTGAACGGAATATCCTCGATCCCTCCGGTTATCTTTATGACGAACCCCACTTTCTGCTGCAGCAGGAGGTCAGCGAGATCGGCAGCTACTTTGCTCTGATCAAAGCCATTGCTGCAGGAAACACGAAGCTGTCCGCCATCTCAACCGTACTGGAAACCAAAGCCACCAGTCTTACTAAATATCTGAAAACACTGATCGATCTGGATATTCTTGAACGGGAAGTTCCCATCACCGAAGACAATCCCGATAAAAGCAAAAAAGGTCTTTACAAGATCAAGGACAATTATATTCGGTTTTGGTTCGCCTTTATCTATCCCAATCTCAGCTTCATTGAGAGCGGAAACGGTGAGATCGTCATGTCGAAGATCCGTCAAGGGTTTATCAGTCATCATGCAGCCTTTGTCTATGAAGATGTATGCCGGGAAAAAATGTGGGAGCTGAATGCAGCCGGTACATGGAACTTCCATTTCTCTAAAATCGGTCGCTATTGGGACAGCAATATCGAAATCGACATTGCTGCTCTCGATCCGGACGGAAAAAACCTGATCCTTGGCGAATGTAAATACTGGACTGATCCGGTTGGAATCAATGTTCTGTCCTCACTGGAAGAAAAAGCAAAATTCGTAGCCTGGAATATACAGAGCCGCCACACCTATTATGTACTGTTCGGTACAAACGGATTCACTCCAGAACTGGAAGCACATGTCAGCAACCGTCCGGATGTCCTGTTGTTCAAGTAAAACACCACACACCATTCCTCATCTAACGAGAAAAACACCTTCGCTGAGGAATCGATACCAGACGAAGGTGTTTTAGTGTTTTATTTTGAGAAGGTTATTCGGTCGGGTAATCTTCACTCTGCAGTTCTGTAATATCTGTGGACTCTGCAGCGGGTTCCGTACCATCCTCAAGCTCCACGTTCTTTAGATCTCCGATATACAGAGTTTTGCCGTATGCAGCAAGAAGTTTAAGTACCGTGCTCATATTCGGTGTGTTAATACCATTTTCAATACGATATATCATCTGTTGCTTCACACCGCTTCTTGCTGCAAGCTGATACTGAGAAATATGATTATTGTGTCTTATCTCAATAAGTTCATTTATAATATTCTCACACAATTCATATGATGCACTTTTCTTGTGGGTGTCGATCTCCTTTCTGACCATCTCAGGATCACATTTTATTACATTTTCGCTTGTCATGATAATTCACCATACTCCTTGAATATTTCGGATAGAATTGCCCTGAGCGGCTGAAAACAACCTCTCTCTCATCTGTCGTCGTTCTATATTACATCCACCCATCTTCATTATACCACATCTTATAAAAAAACTCAACACTATTTTGTTTTTGAAAAATTATTGACAAATTCGCCACTTTATGATATAATAAAATCGATCAGATGGAATATTGTCACAACAAGTTCCACAACAGACAGATCAGTTCACCTTATACTGTGCGACAGTTTGAGATTGGAAGGAGGCTTACGTGTGTTAATTTGTG
>JAEDGN010000114.1 GCA_016297495.1 Coprococcus sp. | reverse complement strand
GGCGTGTGAGTAGAAATTGAAACCGTATGGGAGGCGATAAAAAGTTTCTTGTCACGTCCCGCGAGGGGCGTGTGAGTAGAAATATTGAGGTTGGATTTATCGACAGCGAGGAGGACAAGTCACGTCCCGCGAGGGGCGTGTGAGTAGAAATAGTCAAGGGCACGGAAAATTTTACAACATTATTTTGTCACGTCCCGCGAGGGGCGTGTGAGTAGAAATAGATGCAGGCGTAAGCACTGCAAATGGGAATCTCGTCACGTCCCGCGAGGGGCGTGTGAGTAGAAATATCGAGGTTATGAAAGATAGGTGGCATCTGATTAGTCACGTCCCGCGAGGGGCGTGTGAGTAGAAATCGTCTATCAGTTATTCATTTGACCGGCATACAGGTCACGTCCCGCGAGGGGTGTGTGAGTAGAAATTAAGAAGCAAGGTTACGGTTTATATCCCGGCAACGTCACGTCTTATGAAGAATATATATGTGTTTTTTGTCAAGCACTTTTTTGAAAAAACGTCGAAGTTCCTTGATTTCATTAAGTAATTTTATCTGTTTTTAGAGGGTACTGATTAGGCATCTTGATAAATAGCTTCCTGATATGACCCGAAACAGTAATTGCTATTTATCTTTGACCATCAGAACATATTCCTGTTCATCGAGAATAATCAGGTCAAGGATGTGCAGATTTTTGAGAAGGCCTTTTTGTATTTTATTTTTTGGAATTTTCGTCAGTTTCAGAATCAGCTTTGTTAAGATATCAAAATATGTCTTGTAACCCGATTGTAGGTTTTCATACTGGATTCTATTGTTATATGCGTTTTTCTGATAACCGATTGGGTCAATAAAGTACCAGATTTTTGATATATATTTTGAATTCGTCTAAATTGCAGAGGAAGTTCCTTTAGTACCCAATGCTGCAAAGGAGATATGATCCTATGGGGTTATTGGTGAATTTAGTGTAAAATGAACCGAAATCCGTGTGAATTCGGTTTTTGTTTTTTATATGTGATATTTTAAATATATTCACGGTGGTGAAGAAACTCCAAAGATAGCTTGTGGAAATAAAAGTTTTTTGACTTCGGGCATATATGCCTGTGTATATTGTTATACAGAGACTCTTGACGAGAATCAGATGTCATTACTGAACAGTACCGGGGTTGGAGGAGTACTACTAAGAAGCCATAGGGGGACAATAAAAAACCAAAAACCCCGTCCCCATTGGTAAGAGAAAAAGTTAGGAGGATTTTTATGAGAAAAAAATATGAATTATTAATGAATCAAATCAATGAAGGAAAGTACACCGGTCGTGAAATCTTGCTTACAGGTGCGGTTTTATTTTTGACCGGAACGTTGCTGGGGATGATTTTCTCACCACGAAAGTACCAGGTGATTGGAAGTCATAATGGAAACGGAAGCGGGAATGGAAATGATACAAAGGCAGAAACGAAAAATGATACGCATCATTGATGATGAAGATCCTTAACCTTTGCATGATAGACTTCTGTTGAACAATTGAAAGAGGTTTTTATATGCAATACGTTCTTGAAACAAAGGGTCTGTCTAAACGGTATAAGAATTTTCAAGCGCTTGTCGATTTGAATATGCATGTGCCAAAGGGATCCATTTATGGATTTGTCGGGAAAAACGGAGCTGGTAAGACGACATTAATCCGGGTGATTACAGGACTTCAGTACCCCACTTCCGGGAGTTATAGTCTGTACGGGATTCCGGATTCGGATAAGATGATCCGAAAATCCCGTAGAAGAATGGGAGCAGTAGTGGAAACACCATCAATCTATCTGGATATGACGGCAGCAGACAATCTCAGGTAGCAATATTTGATTCTGGGACAACCGGATTTCGATGGTGTATATACCGGCCAGTGAAAGCACACTGCACGGCGTTTTAGTGCAGGCCTTCCGCTCATGCAGTGCACTCCTTCCGGTCTGTTGAACACTCCGGTTTCAGAAAAATTGATACCTTTCCGAAGTGGTTTGCAGGTAATAGAGTTACAGTTCCTCAGGAATAGCTATCCCGGCATCAGCCAGTACAGCAGTCAACTGATCGATTCTGCCATAAAGACGTTTGATTTCAGTCCAGTTTGATTCGGCAAGTTCCTCGGCTTCTTCCAGAGCACACTGGAGTATCTGGTATTCAATCCAGATATCACATTTGCCTCTTTCAGAGAATGGGCAGTTATTCTTCATAAGCTCCCCCTTCCTGGCTGGCTGACAGCCCATGACGTTTGCGCATTGATATGCGGCCTTCTATCAATACGTCGTAGGCATTATGAATAATTCGGTCCATGATGGCTTCTGAAATGGGGCTTCCCTCATCAGATTCAGGATCTATCCGGCCATACCATTCTTCATTATTGTACTGTGTACAGAAGATCATTGAACCGTTTGGGCTGTTCACTCTGGCTTCTATGATTTCCAGGAGATTATAGGTCTCCTGTGGTGTCAGACAGCGGATCAGCCATTCATCCAGGATCAGGAGATCAGCTTTCCTATAGGTCTTGATCACTTTGTCAAATGTGCCAGTAGCTTTTCCCATGCTGAGTTCATCTAAGAGCTCTGGCATACGTATGTAGATCACATTTTTGTACTTCCTGCACGCTGCATTTCCAAGAGCACAGGCCAGATAAGTTTTGCCGGATCCGCTGGCACCCTTTAGTATGATATGATGATTGTCATTGATATACTGGCAGGTTGCAAAGCGTATGATCTGCGCTTTATCAAGTTTCCTGTCCGGAATGTATTCGATTCCTTCAATGCAGGCCGAAGGGATTGAAAAATGTGCTTTTTCAATAAGTCTCGCAAGTTTGTTTTTTTGTCGACGGTTCCATTCTGCATCGATGATGAGTCCAAGACGTTCCTCAAAGCCCAAAGACGAATAGGTTGCAGGATCTTCCATCTGACGTTTCAGTTCTTCAGCCATTGCGCTGCAGTGCATGCCCTTTAATGTTTCGAGAGTTGATTCGTTGATCATTCTGCATCACCTCCCTTTCCATATGCCGCTGCACCACGGGTGATTCCTCTGCTTCGTCTGGATGGATTGGACGATTCGGATACCGTTTCCAACGGGATCTTGTCCTGACCGTTTTTCAGGATGGTCACAATACTCCTGAGAGATGGCTGTTTCGTGAAAGCCAGAAGCCTTTCACAGGCTTTTTCCGTACGCTGCTGTCCGTAACGGTCAGCTGTCTTCATCAGACCTGCGCAGTATTTATACCCCTGTTCAGGCGCTTTTCCTGAAGTCAGGAAATAGTCGACCACTTTAGCAGTGTGTTCGCCAACGGCTGATGCCCAATTCAGGAATTCATCCGGTGTATAGGAGAGATATTTCTGATGTTCAGGCGGCATATGCTCCGGTTTTTTGACAGGATCCTGCTGAGCTTTCAGAAGGCGGGCATGAGATGCCACACGGCTCCCATGGAAGAATACTTCCACTGTTTCATTGGTTGTCCGTATGTCCACGTGTTCACCGATCAGATCAAACGGAACAGAGTATTTATTGATCCCGTCATTTATGAGATAATCGTTCTGAACCTTTGCAGTGGACCAGACTGCCGGTTCAAATGAGGTCGTAGGGAGCGGCTGCATAAATGTTTTTTCTTCATTCTCATAAGCGAGGCGGCGGTTCCCTATCCTTTTCTGAAAAGGACGGGAATTAAGCTCTTCGAGCTTCTCAAAAACTGCTGATCTTGCTTCATCGAGAGAGAAAAAGTGATAATTACGCAGCGCTGCGATGATCCATGTGGTAGCAAACTTCACAGATCCCTCAGCATTCGGCTTATCATCAGGGTGCCGTACCCTGGCAGGCACAATGGCTGTATTGTAATGATCTGCCATTTCCCTGTAAGCACGGGGGATAACTGTCTCATAACGGGTATTTTTTGTGATCCCGGTTTTGAGGTTATCAGGAATCAGAAGCCGGGTAACACCGCCGAAGTATTCGTATGCATGGATATGACAGTTAATGAACACATCAGACTTCATATTCGGACATGCTTCAGCGTATACATAACAGCTGCATGAAAGAACGGCTACAAACAGATATGCTGGAGTGATATCTCCGGTCACAGGATCATAAATATTGATCGTCGTTCCGGCCCAGTCCACCTCCATGGCATCCCCTGGCTTGTGGTGAATTCTCATAGTAGCTTTGGTCACACGGGCCCATTTACGATAGTTATCATTGAACTGTGTGCTCATGTAAGGCTGTTTACCCGCTGCAGCTGCTTCTGCGCAGTATTCGGTCCAAAGCAGTGAAAGGGTAACCCCTTTTTTTGCCAGTTCCTTATGAATCCGGGGATAATCCGGGAGCATGCGCTCTGCGTCCCTTTTATGCCGTTCAGGATAAAACAGGGATTCCAGAGTATAGTTGGTGACATCATCATCCAACGGCCATTTAATGTTCAAAAGCTCAGCAAGCTTCAATACCTCATGGATGGTATTTCGTGAACTGTGGACACTTGATGCGATATCGACATTAGAATAGTTGAGACTCTTAAGCCTCAGAATTTCGCGATAATCTACCATGGTTATCGTCCTCCTGTAAATGATAGTCACACAAAGTGTGTGCTATTCTCATTATAGGAGTAACAATCCGGAGTGTTCAACAGACCGGAATAGATGCACTGAGCGGGCGGAAGCCGTGCACTAAATGACCGTGCAGCATGCTCACACTAAGCGGTATATACAGATGGAATACGAGAACTGTTGAAGCTTGTGGGATTAGAAGATACAGGAAAGAAAA
>JAEDGN010000113.1 GCA_016297495.1 Coprococcus sp. | reverse complement strand
AATACAAGCATGAAGTTCAAACTGACGAAACTGGAAAAATACTGGATTTTATATGATGTGGGCAATTCGGCCTTTGTGCTGCTTGTGTCTACAATCATGCCGATTTATTTTAATTACCTGGCAGGCAATGCAGGACTGTCATCGGTGGAATATCTGGCTTACTGGGGATATGCGGCATCCATCACTACACTGCTGGTGGCTCTGAGCGGTCCGGTATTCGGAACAATTGCTGATAATAAGGGATTTAAGAAGCCCGTTTTTGCCCTTTCTATTATTGTGGGATCGGTGGGCTGCTTTATACTTGGTTTAACACGTGAGTGGCTGCTTTTTCTGATTATTTTTGTTATTGCGAAATATGGTTTTTCGGTGAGTCTGATCTTCTATGATTCCATGCTGACAGATGTTACCAGCGATGACAGGATGGACGCTGTTTCGTCCCAGGGTTATGCATGGGGATATATCGGCAGCTGTATACCATTTGTGGCATGTCTCGGTATTGTGCTGGGAAGCGGCAGTCTGGGAATTTCAATGGAAATGGCCATGGCAATTGCTTTTGCGATTGTTGCGCTGTGGTGGTTTTTTGTTTCCATGCCTTTGCTGAAGAACTATGAACAGAAATATTACGTGGAACATAAAAAGGGAGCAGTCCGGGAGAGTTTTGCCCGTCTCGGGAGAACCATTTATGAATTGAAGGATCAGAAGGCGATTCTATTTTTCCTGCTGGCCTTTTTCTTCTATATCGATGGTGTGTACACGATTATTGATATGGCAACGGCCTATGGTTCCGCATTGGGGCTTGACAGTACCGGCCTTTTGCTGGCGCTTCTGGTAACTCAGATCGTTGCTTTTCCGTTTGCCATTTTGTTCGGCAGATTAGCATCCAGATTTAAATCAGAGCACCTGATCACGGTATGTATTCTGGCTTATACGGGAATTGCCATATTTGCAGCTTTGTTCCTGAAAACTCAGATGCATTTCTGGATTCTGGCTGTATGTGTCGGTATGTTCCAGGGGGGGATTCAGGCATTGTCCAGATCCTATTTTGCAAAAATCATACCGAATGAGAAGTCCGGTGAATATTTCGGGTTGCTGGATATCTGCGGTAAAGGGGCATCCTTTGTGGGAACCACGATTGTCAGCGTTGTTTCCCAGATAACAGGTGACATCAGTAAAGGTGTCGGTATGATTGCTGTGTTATTTGTGGTAGGCATACTTCTATTTAGAAAAGCAGTTTCGTATAAAGCATAATGAAAAAAATTTAAAAAAACTATTGACATCACCCTGCGATAGCGCTATAATAAGTCTCGACTTCTGAAGTCGTCATTATATATCGCGGGGTAGAGCAATCCGGTAGCTCGTCGGGCTCATAACCCGAAGGTTGTTGGTTCAAATCCGGCCCCCGCAACTCAAAGACTTGATACATTCAAGTCTTTTTCTTTTATTACGGGTATGAGAACTGAGGCAGGAAGATGAAGAGAGATATTCGATTGATTGCACTGGATCTGGATGGTACAACTTTTAATTCGGAGAAAATAATTTCAGAGAGAACAAGAGAAGCCATTGCTGCGGCCATAAAAAAGGGTATTGTCGTAATGCCTGCAACGGGAAGACCGAAGAATGGATTACCGGATAGTTTTACTTCAATACCCGGCATCCGTTATGCCCTGACCTCCAACGGCGGCGCAGTAGTGGATCTGGAAGAAGATAGAATAATTCATGGCGATTTTGTGGATTACGAGACGGGATGCAGGGTGATCGATCTGCTATTGTCTATCGATGCGCTGGTGGAGGTCTATCATGACGGTATATGCTATGCGGATAGGACCGGATATGAGAAAACACTGTACATCTATCAGCATATGCCGGAATGGTTCAAAGCTTATGTGAGGAAGTCACGGACACCGGTGGATGATCTGCGGGAGCAGGTTTATTCCGGCAGACTGAAGATAGAAAAGTTTTTGGCTTCTTTTGATGATATGGCTCTCAGGCAGCAGCTGTTTGAGCGGGCAAAGAAGATCGGCAATCTCAGTGTTGTATTTGGCAATACTTTTAATGTGGAGATCAGTTCGGCAACGGCCACAAAAGGCAACAGTCTGATGGCTTTTGCGGCTAAAATGGGTATCAGGCCCGACCAGATCATGGCCTGCGGGGATACGATGAATGATCAGACCATGCTGGCGGCCGCAGGGCTGGCTGTGGCCATGGGCAACGCCGATGAAGATATCAAGGCACTGGCAGACTATATTACTTTATCCAATGACGAGGACGGGGTGGCTTTTGCCATAGAGAAGTTTATTCTTTAAGGGCGGCAAGCAGCTGACGGATGATATGCATAACCCCATCCTCATCGTTGGACAGCGTTTCAAAACGGCTGACAGATTTAAGCTCGGGGTGGGCATTGGCCATGGCATAGCTGAAATAGCCCTGCTGCATCATTTCGCAGTCATTGAGGTAGTCTCCGAATACCATGGTCTCGTCCGGTGAAATACCATATTCTTTTTGAAGAGCGGCAAGTCCGCGTCCCTTGCTGGTATGAGTCAGCCCCAGATCAATCCATGTGTATCCGGCCAGGGTTGCTCTGTAAGGTGGCTGAAGCTGTGAGAGCAGAGGAAAAGAATGCTGTTCGGCACCGGTAATGTCGCAGACGGTTATCTTGCAGATAGGTTCAGGAATATCAGAGATGTCGTTGATATATCGTATATTCTCATAATACAAATCGATGACTTCCATAACAGCTGTCGGTGTGCTGCTAAAAACATAGGCATGACGATATCCTGAGAGAATAGGATAGGCCTGAGGCAGCTGGCGGCAGAATCCGACGAGGTATGTCAGCTGGTCTACACTCATACTTTCCATATATACAAGACGGTTATTATTCACGATACAGCAGCCGTTTTCAGCCATAAAAATCAGTTTATCTCTGCAGGTATTGAACTGAGCCGAGAGTGTTGGATAGGAACGGCCGCTGGCAATGACAAATAAAATGTTCTGCCTGTGCAGTTCATCCAGTAAATGGAAAAAATCAGGAGGCAGTTCCCGCTGGCTGTTGAGGAGGGTGCCATCCATGTCTGTGGCGATGAGCTTCACCTGTTTAAAAGAACGCATGATTATGTCTCCTTTTATTTATGTCCATGAGTGTAATTCATTATAGCATATATGAGGAAAAAATAATAGAAATAAGCTTGTTTATAACCGAATCGGACGTTATACTGGGAATTACGGGGGATAGGGCGATGTGCGGAAGATATTTGTTTGATGTGGAAAAGGATATGGGATTGAGGATGTTTCTGCAGGAAGCACAGCAGCGATTAAAGGGGCAGAAGACCGGAGGAGAGTCGGAGGAGACAGCAGCCGTTTTTGAAAATGGAATGATCTTTGGAGACGGGCGGATTAAAACCGGTGAGATACGGCCGACAGAACGGGCAGTGATGATCAGACAGACGGGATGTCATGTGTACGCATCTGCCGGTTACTGGGGCTTTCCTTTTCAGAAGAAACAGATATTGCTCGCAAGGCTTGAGACGATTCTTGAAAAGCCCATGTTTTCTGAAAGTATGCTCTATCGGCGGTGCATTGTCCCTGCGACTGGATTTTATGAATGGACCCATGATGACTTAAAGAAAAAATATTATTTCAATACGGAGAATGCAGCGCATTTTTATATGGCGGGGATATGGAGAACATTTGAGAATGGCGATCATTTTGTTATTGTGACAACGGAGGCCGATGAATGTACACGTCCGGTTCATGACCGGAGACCGGTTATTCTGGACTGGGATGAAGCACAGCTCTGGCTTTCGGACTGGCAGAGCGGCTGGAAGGCGGCTTCTTTGGCAGCGCCGGTATTGAACAAAAAGTGCTGTGAGGAATATGAACAGCTGACTTTATTTTAGCGGATGGGGGATGGAGATGGAAATTTTAACAGGCGATATCATTAAAATGAAAAAAAAGCATCCATGCGGCAGTTTTGAGTGGGAAGTGCTGCGAAGCGGCGCAGATTTCCGATTGAAATGCTGTGGCTGCGAGCATCAGATCATGGTGGCCAGAAAACTGGTGGAGAAGAATATCCGTAGGCTTATAAGAAATGGTGAAGAGATTAGAATTGTGAGGTAATAGAGGAGAAGCTGTCATAATCAATGGCAGCTTCTTCTTTCTGATGGAACAAAGATTATAATTGGTGTTTTATTTTAGTAATTCTGCAATATTAATTTGAAGATTTTCATAGATGCCGACCTGGATGACCTGATCAAAGGGTATGATCACGGGTGCGTCATTATCCTCATATCGGTAAACGGTAGTTTGTTCACTGTCGGGATCAACAATCCAGTATTCACGGACACCGGCATCGGTATATAAAGCATTTTTCCTGATATAATCCATACGGCGCTGCTCGGAGATACGACCTCAATAACAAGATCAGGCGCACCTTCACAGCCTCTGTCGCTGAGTTTGTCGGAATCACAGATAATGGAAATATCCGGCTCCACAAAGGGTTTTTCGTTGATATTTAAATTGACGGCAAAAGGAGCGGTATAAACTTCACAGTGTCCCTTATTTGATTTGATATGTTGTTGAAAAGTATAGAGCAGTTCGCTGATTAGCCTTTGATGTATTCTGCTTGGCGAAGCCAGGTCATAATGCGTCGGTGATTTTATTAAATTTCCCAAAAAAAGAATAAGGATGGGTAGATATTATGAATTAAAAGTTTGAAGAAACGAAACAAAAAGCTTGCAATGCCTGAATTTATATGATAGACTAGGGAATTGTGATATGTTATATATT
>JAEDGN010000005.1 GCA_016297495.1 Coprococcus sp. | reverse complement strand
AATAAATGAAAAAATTGGCATAGAGCTGTGAGGCAGGGATGAATATATGGAAACAGGTGAGCGGGCATATGAGAAGATCATTAACTATGTTGAAAAACAGATTATGCATGGAAAATATAAAAAGGGCGATAAGCTGCCGCCGGAGAGAGAACTGGCAGCTCTCCTTGGCTCCAGCAGGAATTCGATTCGTGAAGGACTGAGTATTCTTGAACGGATGGGAGCTATTTCAAGTCAACAGGGAGCCGGTAATTTTATAACGGATAATTTTGAGAAGACACTGATCGAAGTGATGACGCTGATGTTTATTCTGGAAGAGGGTACCTTCAGAGAAATCAGTGAGTTCAGATATGCTCTGGAGATGCAGGCGCTGACGCTGGCCATAGAACATGTAACTGAGGAACAGCTGCAGAACATGGAATATTATATGGAGATGCTTGAACAGTCACCGGAGGAGATAACAAAGGCTTATTATGATAAAAAGATACATTATACTATTGCCGAGGCATCACAGAATCGTTTTATAATTGATAATCTTCAGGCACTGACAGAGGTGATGGATGCTTTTATCAAGGATATGCGTGCAAAGATCCTCAGTGACGATTCTAACAATGAAGGACTGATGATGACTCACCGCGGGATTGTGGAGTCCATACGCAATAAGGATCTGGAAGAGGGACGCAGGGCAATGAATGAGCACTTTAATTATATTTATGATTATCTTGATCGATGATAGTCTATCGGCATCTTAGATGAAGAAATAACATAAAAATCAGACTGAAACCGACATGTTCACGGTTGGCCTGCAGTAATGCATGTGTAAAATATATGGAATGAGAATATATTTTTCAAAAAAAAGCAGACAAAATTGATAAAATTGACTAGACAAATGGTAAATAATATTCTATAATAGAAACGTAAGTGGTAGGGCCAATGGTACATATTTTTTGTGCCCATATTTAAAAAGTAGGAGGAAGTAAAAATGAGTGAGTATAACAAAGTGACTCCGGAAATCATTGAGCAGATTAAAGCTGTTGTAGACCCTAAGAGAGTTTACGTTGGCGAAGATATCAATGAAGACTTTTCTCACGATGAGATGTCCATCTATGGTAAGAAAATGCCTGAACTGGTAGTTGATGCTCTTACTACAGAGGAAGTTTCCGCTGTAATGAAGATCGCATACGAGAACACAATCCCGGTAACACCTAGAGGTGCTGGTACAGGTCTTGTTGGTGCCTGCGTACCTATTGCTGGCGGTATCGTTATCAACACAACAAAGATGAACAAGATCCTTGGCTATGACCTTGACAATTTCGTAGTACATGTTGAAGCTGGTGTTCTTTTGAATGACCTCGCTGAAGACTGCGTGAGACAGGGCCTTATGTATCCACCAGATCCAGGTGAAAAGTTTGCCTGCTTAGGTGGTAACGTATCTACAAATGCCGGTGGTATGAGAGCCTGCAAGTATGGCGCAACAAGAGATTATGTTCGTGCTATGACAGTTGTTCTTCCGGATGGCGAAATTGTTAAACTTGGCAGCACAGTTTCCAAAACATCTTCCGGTTATTCATTACTTAACCTGATCGTTGGTTCTGAAGGTACATTAGGTATCATCACAGAGCTGACATTAAAGATTATTCCAGCTCCGAAGGAAGTTATCAGCTTGGTTGTTCCTTTCGAAAACCTTGCAGACTGTATCTCCACAGTTCCTAAATTCAAATTCAACCACCTGGATCCTCAGGCTCTTGAGTTTATGGAGAAAGCTATTGTTCAGAAGTCTGAAAGATATATCGGCAAGAGCGTATATCCACAGGTTCTCGATGGTATCGAAGTTGGTGCATATCTGCTTGTAACATTCGATGGCAAGTCCCAGGATGAACTGGATGCTATTATTGAGCAGGCTTCTGAAATCGTTCTTGAAGCTGGCGCTATCGATGTACTTGTTGCTGATACACCTGCTAAGATCAAAGATGCATGGGCAGCAAGAAGCTCCTTCCTGGAAGCTATCAAAGCTGAGACCAACTGGAAAGATGGCCTTGAAATGCTTGATGAGTGTGACGTAGTTGTTCCTCTTAATATGATCGCTCCATATGTTGAATACGTATATGGCGTTGGTGAGAAGATGGGACTTCAGATCGAAAGCTTCGGACATGCTGGTGATGGTAACCTTCATATTTACATCATTGGTGATGATCAGATTTCTGTTGCAGATTTCCAGAAGAAAGCTGATGAGTTCTTCGATGATATCTATGCAGAAGCTACAAGAGTAGGCGGTCTTGTATCTGGTGAGCATGCTATCGGTTCTGGTAAGCTCGAATATCTTGCTAAATCTGTTGGACCAAGACAGATGGAGATCATGGAAGGTATCAAGAGAGTATTCGATCCAAAGATGATTCTTAACCCAGGTAAAGTTTGCTACAGACTGTAATTAATAGAATATAAATCACTGAATCATGTGAAAATATTGACAAACAGCAATGTTAATGTTAATATTTTCACATGATCGTGCCTGTTAAAAAACAGTCGCGGCAAATATATACATACTTTTTAATTTTTTAGGAGGGATAGTTTTATGAATTTTCATTTTAATGAAGAAGAACAGGAAATTCTCGACATGTTACATGACTATGCGGTCAAAGAAGTAGCTCCAAGAGCTCATGAGATCGATGAGGAAGAGAGATTCCCTCAGGAAGCTCGCGAAGGCCTTGCTGAGATGGGTATGATGGGTATGTATTTCCCAGAAGAGTACGGCGGTGCTGGTCTTAGCTACCTTTCCTATATCGCAGTTTGCGAAGAGTTAGCTGTACATTGTGCTACAACATCTGTTGTATTATCCGCTCACGAATCCCTTTGCTGCTGGCCTATTTTCAAATATGGTACAGAAGAGCAGAAACAGAAATATCTTACACCGCTTGCTTCCGGTGAGAAGTTAGGTGCTTTCGGTCTTACAGAGCCAGGTGCTGGTACTGATGCTGCTATGCAGAAGACTGTTGCTAAAGATGAAGGCGATCATTGGGTACTGAATGGTTCCAAGGTATTCATCACAAATGCTCAGTATGCTGATACTTTCGTAGTATTTGCAATGGTTTACAGACCAGACTACAAGGAAAGACCATACACAAACAAAGATATCTCCGCATTCATCGTTGAAAAAGGTTTTGAAGGCTTCTCCGTTCAGGGCCATGAGATGAAGATGGGCATCCGTGGTTCATCCACATGTTCATTATACTTCGATAACTGCATCGTTCCGAAGGAAAACCTCCTTGGCGAGCAGGGCAAAGGCTTCAAGATTGCCATGACAACACTTGATGGCGGCCGTATCGGTATCGCTGCTCAGGCTGTTGGTATTGCTCAGGGCGCTATCAATGAGACAGTTGCTTATACAAAAGAGCGTGTTCAGTTTGGTAAGCCAATCTGGAAATTCCAGAATACACAGTTCCAGCTTGCTGATATGCAGGCTAAGGTTGATGCTGCTCGTCTGCTTATCTATCGTGCAGCTCAGGCTAAACAGGATGGCGAGGCTCACAGCCACTTAGCTGCTATGGCTAAATTAGTTGCTTCTGAGACAGCTTCCGATGTAGCTCGTCGTTGTGTACAGCTCGTTGGTGGTAATGGTTACTCTCGTGAATATCCATTCGAGCGTCATATGCGTGATGCTAAGATCACAGAGATTTACGAAGGTACAAGCGAAGTTCAGCGTATGGTTATCGCTGGCTGGTTAGGCGCTACCAAATAATTTTACATAACATATTTGTTAGGTATAATTATCATAAATCCTGAATATTCCTGCGAATTGATTTCAAATTGATTTCATAGGAACAGATAATTTCCACATAACTGGTGTGCAGGGCTACGGAACTACACACCAGTTGTGCTATAAAGAATAAGGAGTGGACGACGATATGGAAATATTAGTTTGCATTAAACAGGTTCCAGACGATTCAGAAGATATCAGACTGGATAATGTTGACAAAGTTACACGTGTAGTTAATGCATTTGATACATATGCTCTTGAAATGGCTGCAAGATGCAAAGAGGCTAACGGCGGCAGCGTAACTGTAGCAACAATCGGTGACGATTCAGCTGTTACTGAGCTTAAGTCCTGCCTTGCAGTAGGTGCCCAGAAGGCATTCCTGATTAAGGATCCTGCATTTGCAGAGTATGATTCTGTAGCTAAAGCTAAAATCCTTGCAGCAGCAATCGGCAAGATCGAAGAGGCTAATGGTGCTAAATTCGACATCATTTTCTGCGGTAAAGAAGCTACAGACTTTGCTAAAGGTATGGTAGGTATCCAGCTGGCATCTGAATTAGGTGTTGGTGTTACAACAGATGTTGTTGCAGTTGACCCTGTTGATGGCGGTGTTTCTGTAAAACAGGAAACAGAGACAGGATATAACGTAATTGAGATGGCAACACCTTGTGTTGTTACAATCCAGAAACCGGATTACGATCCTAGATATCCGACAATTAAGAGCAAAATGGCTGCCAGAAAAGCTACAATCAATGAAGTTGAAGTTGCAGTAGACGATGCAGGTTCATTGACAAAAGTTCTTAAATTATATGAGCCGCCTAAGAAACAGGCTGGTATCAAGATTCAGGAAGAAACTGTTGCTGATTCTACAATTCGTGCGGTTGCTATTATGGCAGAAGCAAAAGTACTTTAATTTAAGGAGGAATTACAATGGATTTCGCAGAATACAAAGACATTCTTGTTGTTTTAGAGCTTGATGAAGGCAAGCCGGTTAATGTCAGCCTTGAAAATATCGCTGCTGCAAAAGCTGTTGCTAATGGCGGTAAGGTTATCGCAGTTGCAGTTGCTTCTGAAGAAGGCGCTAAAGTTGCTATCGAATATGGCGCTGACAGTGCAATCGTAATTGAAGGTGATCAGTTTGGTACATACAATGGCGATGTTTTAGCAGATGCTGTTGCTCAGATCGCTGCTGAAGTAAAACCTGCTGCAATCTTTACAGGTGCTACAGCCACAGGTAAGGATCTGGTTCCTAGAGTTGCTGCCAAACTTGCTGCTGGTGCAGTTGCAGACGCTACAGGTGTTAAACTTGATGACGCCGGCAATATCGTATTTACAGTTCCTGCATATGCTGGTAATGTATTAACAGATGTTGTTATTGATACAGTTAGACCACAGATCGCTTCTATTCGTGGTGGTTCCGTTCCTAAGGCTGAGCCAGAAGCAGGCAAAGCTGGTGAGATCGTTAAGAAGGGAATTACTGTTGCTGATGATCAGATCAGAATCAAGATCAAAGAAACAGTTAAAGAAATCACAGAATCTGTTAATCTGGAAGAGGCTGAAGTTATCGTTGCCGGCGGCCGTGGTATGGGCAGTGCTGAAAACTTCATGAAACTTCAGGAACTTGCTGATTTAATGGGTGGTGTTATCGGATGTACAAGACCTGCTATGGAGTCCGGTTGGATTTCACGTGCACATCAGGTTGGTCAGTCCGGTAAGATCGTTGCTCCAAAACTGTACTTTGCATTTGGTATTTCCGGTGCTACACAGCATGTATCCGGTATGATCGGTTCCGGTTATATCGTAGCTATCAACAAAGATGAAGATGCTCCTATCTTTGATGTTGCTGATGTAGGTATTGTTGGAAATGCTTTAGATGTTCTTCCAATTATGATCGAAGAGATCAAGAAGCTTAAATAATTAAAATAATTTGATTTTACCGCGGGGTTTTGTGTACAAAATCCCGCGGTTTTTACTTTCTTAATAAATATTACATATTTCTTTCATTGACCTTTAGATATTTTTGCTGTAATATATTTCAGAGAAATGCAATAGAAAGAGACACGGATGAAAGAAGGTATTTCATGAGAGAGCGTATACAGCGTTTTATGATGGGGCGCTATGGCAATGATCAGCTGAATCAGTTTATTTTTATCGCTGCAATTATAAGTATGGTGATTGAACTTATTACGCACTGGTCACTGTTTTATATTTTTGCTTTGGTTTTGCTGATTTATGGCTATGTCAGGGCTTTTTCAAAAGATATTAATAAACGTTATGAGCAGAATATGAAGTTCCTGGAGAAGAAGGATGCAATATTGAATCGTTTCCGTAAGGAGAAGTATTATGCAGCCCAGAGAAAGGAGTATCATATTTATACCTGTCCGCAATGCCGACAGAAGATTCGTATTCCCAGAGGAAAGGGGAAGATAAGTATCACCTGTCCGAAATGCAGGACCTCTTTTATTAAAAAAAGCTGAGAATTACGATTTATTTTATAAAAACAGATTTTATTACAGAGGAAAAAGTGGTATAATATACCTGCTGTACAGCATAATTTGTATAGCGGGTATTTTTGCTTTTGTGGTGAAGTAATCTCCTCGGAGCAGAGGAGTGGAATTCTCGTCATCGTTGAGGGGGATATTTTATGATTGAGAAGAAAGTAATTGTCGCAATCCCATGTGGTATGCATATTCGTCCTGCTGGACTTATTGCCCATGCTGCGTCACGATATCAGGCGACGTCAAAGATTTTATTTAAATATCACATTATCAATACAGCCAGTATTCTGAACCTTGTGGCCAGTGGTATTCAATGCGGAGATGAAGTTTGGGTTCAGTGTGACGGGCCAGATGAGAAGGATGCTTTAGAAGGGGTTGCTGCAGTACTGGAGGATGCGACAATACAACAGAAGGAACCACGATGACAGAAGTTGATTGGATTGCTTTGCAGTACAGTCATTGAATAATAAAAGTATAAGGAGAACAATTATGTTAGAGAAAATTAAAGAGCTTTTGGCAGATGAGTTGGGTGTTGAGGCAGAAGAGATTACGGAGGCAACTTCTTTTAAGGATGATCTTGGCGCAGATTCTCTCGATCTGTTTGAACTTGTAACAAATCTTGAGGAAGAGTATGATATTGAGATTCCGGCTGAAGAACTGGAGAAGCTAACAACAGTTGGTAAGGTTATTGCTTATTTGAAGAGCGTTGGCATTGAGGCCTAAGCTGCGAAGGTATTGTTGGATTTCGATTTTATCAGGGGCTGTCGCTGTTTTGCGGCGGCCCCCTTTTCTGTTGGAAAGCAATACACGTGACACAAAAAGACATTGAAGCTTTCTGTACTTGCTTTCTCAAGCAGAGAAGAAAACATCTTCCGTTATAGCATATGCATGTCCATACCTGAATTATGCATAGATAAATAACTTGATTATCATGAAAATAAATGATAAAGTTGTACATGACTAAAGATATTAGGTAAAACAGGAGATAAGAGCATATATGGGACAGGCAGTTGTTGTTTTGAAAAAAGGAGAAGGACGCACGTTAAAATCCGGTGGTATGTGGGTTTATGATAACGAGATTGCGTCTGTAACAGGCAGTTATGATGACGGCGATATGGTGATTGTAAGAGATTTTGACGGATATCCTATGGGAAGAGGTTTTATTAATCGTCATTCGAAAATCCGCATACGTTTGATGACCAGAGATGTGAATCAGATGATTGATCGCGAATTCTTAAAAAGACGTCTTAAAAATGCGTGGGACTACCGTAAAAAAGTAACAGATACAGGGAGCTGCAGAATTGTATTCGGTGAAGCAGATTTCCTTCCGGGTCTTGTCGTGGATAAGTTTTCTGATGTGCTCGTTGTGCAGGTGACGGCTTTTGGCATGGACAGAATGAAAACAGAAGTTGTATCAATTCTGAAAGAGATATTGTCCGATGATGGTATTCTAATTCGTGGAGTTTATGAAAGAAGTGACGGCAAATACCGGGATCAGGAAGGGCTTGAGCGGGTGAAGGATTTCATTGGAGATCCTTTTGACACGGATGTGCAGATTATTGAAAACGGTGTAAAATATACAGTAGATGTGAAAAATGGACAGAAGACAGGATTCTTCCTTGATCAGAAATATAACCGTGCAGCTATTCAGAGGCTTTGCAGAGATGCTTCGGTTCTGGACTGCTTTACCCATACGGGTTCTTTTGCTTTAAACGCGGGAATTGCCGGTGCGGCTGAGGTAATGGGCGTGGATGCGTCGGAACTGGCTGTTGAGCAGGCAAGGGAGAATGCCAGACTCAATGGACTTCAGGAAAGAGTACATTTTCAATGTGCCGATGTATTTGACCTGCTGCCAAAGCTTGAGGCAGAGAATAAAAAATATGATGTGGTCATTCTTGATCCGCCGGCTTTTACAAAGTCAAGGAATTCTGTGAAGCAGGCTATGAAAGGCTACAGAGAGATTAATATGCGTGGCATGAAACTGGTAAAAGACGGTGGATTTTTGGCTACATGTTCATGTTCTCATTTTATGACCTATGAATTATTTACCGAAATGATTCATCAGGCAGCAAGGAGTGTGCATAAACGGCTGCGTCAGGTAGAGTACAGGACCCAGGCGCCGGATCATCCGATCCTCTGGTCGGCAGATGAATCTTATTATTTGAAATTTTATATTTTCCAGATCTGTGATGAGAAATAATTTTTATGGAGGCCGGTCATGAATTATAAAGAGGCAATGGATTATATTGGATCAACAGGTGTCAGAGGTATTATGCCGGGACTGACAAGAATCGGATGTCTTCTTGAAGAGACAGGTCACCCGGAGATGGCCTGCAATGTTATTCATGTGGCCGGAACTAACGGAAAAGGTTCCGTATGCACCTATATTGCTTCTGTTTTGTGCTCAGCCGGATATCGGGTGGGGCGCTATGTTTCACCAACGCTGTATGATTACAGAGAGCGAGTACAGATCAATGGACAATGGATGACAGAAGAAGAGACGGCAGTTTGGATGACGATGGTAAAGAAAGTCGATGACAGAATGCAGGCCAGGGGCATCGAAGGTGCTTCTGCTTTCGAACTGGAGACGTTACTGGCATTTTTGTACTTTAAAGATCAACAATGTGATTTTGTAATACTGGAAACGGGCATGGGGGGAAGACTGGATGCTACCAATGTGGTTACTCAGCCGGTTTTATCGGTGATCACATCCATTGGCATGGATCATATGCATTTCCTGGGAGATACCATTGAGGCCATTGCCGGGGAAAAAGGTGGTATCATTAAAAAAGAACGTCCGGCTGTTGTTTGTGCAGATAACAGAAGGGTGGAGAAGGTGCTGTATGCTATATGCAGGCAGCAGCAGGCTCCGTACTATCCGGTATATACGGATGATGCGATTGTTACCAGAAGGTCAATGGAAGAAGGACAGTATTTTGACTATAAGGATTATCAAGATCTGAGGACAGGCATGCTTGGCAGTTATCAGCCGGGAAATGCGGCCATTGCAATAGAGGCGGTGAAGGTACTTGCCGGTCTCGGTCCTGGGGATTTTCCTGCGGGAATTCGGTGGCTGCCGGCGGATCGTCTGAAACGTCAGATCATCATTCAGGGAATTGAGGCTGCAGACTGGCCGGGACGTTTTGAAGTGATGGCGAAGAATCCACTGGTCATTGTAGACGGTGCCCACAATCCTGACGGTGCAAGGGCATTGAGGGATTCTGTCCGCTTATATCTGTCCGGCAGACATCTTATTCTTGTGATGGGCGTATTTGCAGATAAAGATTATGGGCAGATGCTGGAAATATTATCGGAAGTTTCAGATACTTTGATCGCTTTTAAGCCGGAACAGGCCAGAGGACTGGATGCGGAGAAACTATCAGAGTCAGCAGCTTACTGTTTCAGATATACTGAAGCAGCAGCAAGTCAGGAGCAGGCTGTCAGAAAGGCCTTTGCGCTTTGCAGTGGTGATGATGTGATTCTGGCTTTTGGTTCACTTTCTACAGTTGCCGGACTTGACCGGATTTTAAGGAGGATTGCGGATGAAAAAGGTTGATCAGATTATCCGGCATCCTCTGTTTAAAATGTCAATGGAGAAGATAAGGGTATTGGAAGCACAGCGCCGCTTCTGCTGTCATGATATCAGCCATAGTCTTGATGTGGCAAGAATAGCTTATATCAGAACCCTTGAGCAGGGAATGGATTATTCAAAGGAGGTATTGTACGGGGCAGCTCTCCTTCATGATATCGGCCGGTGGCAGCAGTATATGGCAGGGATCCCCCATCATGAAGCCAGTAAGGAACTGGCTGAAAGAATTCTTGAAGATACGGATTTTGATGATGAAGAAAAAAAACAGATTTTAGAGGGGATCCGATGCCACAGAAGTCTGGAAGAAGCCGGGGAAGATTCGTTTGCAGCAGTTCTTTATGAGGCTGATAAACAATCCAGAGTCTGTTGGCTCTGTGAAGCTTATGAGGAATGTTACTGGCCTGAAGAGCAGAAAAACAGAAGCATTGTCAGATGACAGGAGGCATTTGAGATGATAATAGGGAATAGAGATTTTGACAGAGAGAGGCACACGGCGATAATGGCTATTCTCAATGTTACGCCGGACTCTTTTTCTGATGGCGGCAGTTATAAGGATATGGATGCGGTCCGCAGGAGAGTCAGCCAGATGATGGATGAAGGCGCGGATATCATTGATATCGGCGGGGAATCTACAAGACCCGGACATGTTCCGGTGTCCGATGAAGAAGAAATGGAGCGGGTAATTCCTGTGGTGGAATGTCTGAAATCGGAGTTTGATATTCCGCTGTCTGTGGATACCTACAAGTCGGCGGTTGCAAAGGAAGCTTTGAAGGCAGGCTGTGATCTTATTAATGATATATGGGGGCTGCAGGCGGACAGTGACATGGGGGCTCTGATAGCCGAATCCGGTGCGGCCTGCTGTCTGATGCATAATAGGAACAATATATCCTATGGGAATTTTATGCCGGAGTGTATGGAGGATATGAAAAAGATTCTGATGACAGCAGAAAAAGCCGGTATCTCAAAAGATAAGATTATTCTGGACCCGGGTGTGGGATTTGGGAAAACATATGAACATAATCTGATGGTTATGAAACATCTGGATGAATTTAACAGACTGGGGTATCCCATGCTCCTTGGAACATCAAGAAAATCAATGATAGGTCTCACGCTGGATCTGCCGGTTACCGAGAGAGTGGAAGGTACACTGGTAACGACGGTTCTGGCAGTAATGGCCCACTATGCCTTTGTACGTGTGCATGATGTGGAAGCAAACTGGCGGGCTATACGTATGGCGGAGGCCATCCGAGATATACAGCCGGAAAGGGGATAATCAATATGGATAAAATCTGTATACGCAGACTGGAGGTATTTGCTTTTCACGGTGTATATGAGGAAGAGGAACGCCTTGGCCAGAAGTTTTATATAACTGCGGAGCTTGAATTGGATACAAGAACGGCGGGGTTGACAGATGATCTGCGGGCTTCTGTCAATTATGGAGATATCTGCAGAGAACTGACTGGTCTGATGCAGAAGAAGAGACATAAGCTTATTGAGGCGGCAGCAGAAGATATGGCACTGTATCTGCTGGAAAAATACACGCAGGTACAGAAAGTGACGGTGGAGCTGGAGAAGCCCGGAGCACCGGTACCTTATCCGCTGGAAACGCTGATGGTCCATATTGAACGAAGCAGGCACAGGGCTTATTTGTCTATCGGCAGCAATCTGGGAGACCGGAGGATGAACCTGGCGGCAGCGGTACAGCTTCTGGCAGCACAGCCGGATGTATGGGTGAAAAAACAGTCACCGCTGTATGAGACAGTACCCTATGGTTATGTGGAGCAGCCGGTTTTCCTTAATGGCTGTCTTGAGATAGAAACATTAAGATCACCTCAGGAGCTTTTGGTACTGCTTCATGAAATAGAAAAAAAGCTTGGCAGAACAAGGGATATTCACTGGGGACCGAGAACAGTGGATCTGGATATTATTTTTATGATCACTGTATCATTGATACACCGGATCTCCATATCCCTCATATGGATATGGCCAACAGAGAATTTGTTTTGAAGCCGCTTTCCGACATTGCCGGCTATTTCCGACATCCGTATCTGAACCGGACAGTGGATGAACTGCTGGCATTATTGAAAGAAAAGTAACAGTCCAACTGCCGGGTTTCAGGTAGAAATATATAGATAAATTAAGGGGATAGAAGCAGGAGAATAATTAAATGGATTTAGGAGTTTTAAGAGACAAGATAGATGATATTGATAAGGAAATGATACGGCTTTTTGAGGAACGCATGCGTGTTTCTGAGCAGGTGGCCCGTTACAAAATCGAATGCGGAAAGGAGGTCTATGATCCGGAACGTGAAAGAAATAAAATTGAAAGAGCAAGAAATATGGCAACAACGCCTTTTAATGCCAGAGGTGTGGAAACACTGTTTAATCAGCTGATGGCCATTAGCAGAGTCCGACAGTATGAACTGGTGGCTGAAAATCGCCGTGAGGATTTTGGCTTTGACGAGATAACGCAGAACTATGCAGATGCACGGGTTGTATTTCAGGGAGTGGAAGGTGCTTACGGACATCAGGCGACCCTTGGTTATTTTGGAGATCAGGTGGATTGTTATCATGTGGCAACTTTTGAAGATGTAATGAAGGAAGTTCAGAATAGGCACGCTGATTATGGTGTGCTGCCAGTGGAAAATACATCAACAGGTATTATCACCGACGTCTATGATCTGATGCATTTGTATGATAATTATATTGTGGGTGAATATGTGGTGAAGGTGGAACATGCACTTTTGGGGCTTCGTGGTGCGGATATTCGTCAGATTCGCACAGTCTATTCTCATCCGCAGGGACTGATGCAATGCAGTCGTTTTCTGGATACTAAACCGGAATGGGAGCAGGTGAGCCTGCAGAATACAGCGGTCAGTGCCAGAAAAGTGCTGTTGGAGCAGGATGTGACGCAGGCGGCCATTGCCAGTCCTGCGGCGGCAGCTTATTATCAACTGTCTGTTCTGGAGGATCATATCAGTGATAATGAAAATAATTCTACGAGATTTATTATTATCCGGAACAGGAAGGAATATGTGAAGGGGGCTGATGGCATCAGTATCTCCTTTGAACTGACCAATGCCCATGAAACAGGAAGTTTGTATCATATTCTCGGATTTATTATTTTTAACAGCCTGAATATGACTAAAATTGAGTCACGGCCAATTCAGGGAGAAAAATGGCGATATCGGTTTTTTATCGATTTTGACGGTAATCTGGGAGAAGCCCATGTTCGGGATGCGCTAAAGGGTATTGAACAGGAAACCATTAATTTTAAGATACTCGGAAATTACATTCAGGTTGAATAAGGGGTGGGCAGTATGGCTTACAAAACATTTGCTGCTATTAATGTCGGTTCCGGTGAAGTCAGTATGAAGATATATGAGATCTCCAAAAAGGGTGGTATCCGGGAGATTGATTATGTTCGTTATTATATTGAACTGGGCAGTGATACCTACATAAAGGGCTATATTGAATATGACCTGGTCCGGGAACTCTGTGATGTGCTGGCCAGCTTTGCCTTCAAGATGCAGGAATACAAAGTGGCCGGATATCTGGCTTATGGAAGCAGCGCTTTGCGTGAGGCAAGTAATTGTGATCTGATCATTGATCAGATCAGAGTGCGGACGGGGCTTGAGGTAAAGACCATAGATAATGCCCAGCAGCGTTTTCTGCTGCTGAAATCTGTGGCCAATGGTATGAAGAATTTTGAGAAGCTGATAAGGGAGGGAGCAGCCGTCATAGATATGGGAGCCGGCAGTCTGCAGATTACAGTCTATGACAGCGGAAAGCTCATTTACACACAGAATCTGAAACTGGGTTCCCTGCGTATCAGAGAGATTCTGGCTGATCTGGAGGGACAGTCTACCAATTTTGTGACTGTTATGGACGATTATATCGGCAATTATATTGATACATTTTCAAGGCTGTTTATGAACGATCACAGGGTTCGGCATATTGTCGCTGTTGGTGAGGAAATGGATTCTATCATGAAAATTATGGGAAGCAGCGGCGATAAAGATTATATGAAACGGCAGAAATTCGAGGAAGTCTATGAAAATATTCTGGCTTCCGGGGTGGAAGATTTGTCGGTTAAATATAGTATCCCCTATGAACTGGCCACTCTTCTGAAACCTGCGATTATTGTATACAGAAAGATCTTTGAGGCTTCCGGAGCAGAGAAAATCTGGACGGCAGGCTGTGATCTTTGCGATGGTATTGTGGTTGAATATGCGGAAAAAGAGGAAAAAATTGAGCCTGCTCATTATTTTGCCGAGGATATTGTTTCTTATGCCAGGGCTGTTGCTGATAGATATGATTCTAATGTGGATCATACAGGCAATGTGGAGAAACTGGCTTTGGATGTTTTTGATGATATCAGGAAAGAAGCCGGTCTTGGACATAGGGACAGAATGCTGCTGCAGCTGGCATGTATTCTGCATGACTGCGGTAAATATGTCAATATGCTGGGAGGTACGGACTATAGCTGCAGTATTGTGATGGCAACGGAATTTGTGGGTCTCTCCGAACAGGAAAAGGGGATCATTGCAGATACAATCAAATACAATTCCTGGTCATCAGTGCCGAAGATTACGGAGCTTGTGATACCTCTCGACAGAAAAAACTATATCCGTATGCTGAAGCTGACAGCTATTCTGCGTATTGCCAATGGGATGGACAGAAGCCATAAGCAGAAAATCAAAAAAATCAATGCTGCATTTAAGGGCAAGGAACTGATCATCAGGGCTGATACTCTTTATGATATTACTCTGGAGCAGAGCACTATGGAGCTTAAGAGTCATTTCTTCGAAGAGATATACGGATTCAGGCCTGTACTCAGACAAAAAAGGAGGTAGTGGGAAATGAGCAGTCAATTCAATCAGCCTGAGAACTTCAGAAATCGTGAGCTGAGCTGGCTGGAGTTCGATTATAGAGTATTAAGCGAAGCCAGGGACAAAAGTCTGCCCCTTTTTGAGAGGTTAAAATTTTTAAGTATCACATCATCCAATCTGGATGAGTTTTTCATGATCCGTGTGGCTTCTCTGAAGGATATGGTCCATGCGGGATATACCAAGCCTGATATTGCAGGCATGAAGCCTCAGGAACAGCTGGTACGTATCAGTGAGAAAACCCATGAACTGGTCAGTGTTCAGTACAGCACTTATAATCGTTCATTTCTGCCGGCGCTGAAACAGAATCATATGATTATTATCGATCAGTATGAAGATCTGTCTCAGAAACAGGCAGAATTTGTCGATGACTATTTTATGAGAGATGTCTATCCGGTACTGACACCGATGGCTGTGGATTCTTCAAGGCCATTTCCATTAATACGGAATAAAACTTTAAATATAGGTGCATTGATCAGAGATGAGAAGCAGGAAGGGGAATTTGATTTTGCCACGGTGCAGGTGCCGAATGTACTTCCAAGACTGGTAATGATTCCGTCCGATCATGAGGAGGATACAACGGTCATTCTTCTGGAACAGATTATAGAGAAAAATATTCAGAAACTTTTCCTGAATTATGAAGTTATCTGTGCGCATCCATATCGTATCATGAGAAATGCGGATCTGTCCATTGATGAGGAGGATGCGGCAGATCTGTTAAAAGAGATACAAAAACAGCTGAAGATGCGCCAGTGGGGCGAGGTGATCCGTCTTGAGGCAGAGGAGAGCATGGATAAAAGGCTGCTGAAGATTCTCAAAAAAGAACTGGATGTACCGGAAGAAGCTATCTATCGTATTGGAGGGCCTCTCGATCTGACTTTCCTCATGAAGGTAAGCAGTTTTGAAGGATTTGATCATCTCCGCTATGAAAAGTACAAGCCGCAGCCTGTCAAAGGTATGAATATGGAAGAAGATATTTTCACTCAGATCAGACGTAAGGATATTCTGCTGCATCATCCGTATCAGACCTTTGACCCTGTCATCGAGTTTGTCAAGCAGGCATCAAAAGATCCGGATGTACTGGCAATTAAACAGACGCTTTACCGTGTCAGCGGCAATTCACCGATCATAGCATCTTTGGCAGCTGCTGCGGAAAATGGCAAGCAGGTAACGGTACTGGTGGAACTGAAAGCCCGTTTTGACGAGGAAAATAATATTATCTGGGCAAAGATGCTTGAAAAGGCAGGATGCCATGTTATTTACGGTCTGAGGGGCCTGAAGACCCACAGCAAGATTACACTGGTTGTTCGAAGGGATGAAGATGGGATCCGCCGTTATGTGCATCTGGGAACGGGTAATTATAATGACCAGACGGCAAAACTCTATACGGATATGGGTCTGCTGACCTGTTCCCGACCAATCGGTGAGGATGCTACGGCAGTATTTAACATGCTTTCCGGCTATTCCGAGCCGCCGCACTGGAACAAACTGGTGGTGGCGCCAATCTGGCTCAGAGATAAATTCCTGAAACTCATTGAACGGGAGACGATGCATGCCAGAGCGGGTAAGACAGCAAGGATCGTAGCTAAAATGAATTCACTCTGTGATGCCAGAATCATCGAAGCTTTGTATGAAGCTTCCTGCGCCGGTGTTCAGATTGATCTGATCATCCGCGGTATCTGCTGTTTGAAGGCAGGCATACCTGGACTTAGTGAAAACATACATGTTCGTTCGATCGTAGGTAATTTTCTTGAACATAGCAGAATCTTCTATTGTTACAACGACGGATGGGAAGATATCTATATGGGAAGTGCGGACTGGATGCCGAGAAATCTTGATAAACGTGTGGAAATCATGTTCCCGGTGGAAGATGAAGAATGCAAAAAGGAAGTCAAACATATTCTCAGCGCTCAGCTGGCAGATAATGTCAAAGCCCATATCCTTCAGCCGGACGGCAGTTACACAAAAATAGACAAGAGGGGGAAAGTTCTCCTCAATTCCCAGGAATATTTCTGTCAGAAAGCAATCAGCGAAGCCAGAGGGCCGGAAGAAGAGCACCAGGAAGTACGCCGCGTATTCGAACCACTCTACCATGTAGAATAACTGCCGCGCGTTCGGTATAAAAGCTGCTGAAGAGAAGTAAATAGATAAGAAGTCCTCATAAACGATTTGCGATGAGCATGTTTAGGGGGACTTCTTATCTATGATATACTGCCTGAAGCAGCGTAAGGTTTATTCGCTGACAGACAGCATTCTTTCGATGAGTGTGCCATATTTTTCGTTGAATCTGAGGATATCATCCTTTTCATAAATATTGCAGAGTGGTGAAGTCTGAATTTTTTCAAAATATTGACTGATATCCCGAATAAGAATATTATTCTGAATTGTATAAAAAGCAGGGCTGTGCGGGTTGCTGTGATGCCCGGTGTTCTTCAGGAACAGCTTCTTTTTATTGTTGTAAACGGACATTCGGAACAGATCGGCTGAGTTAGGAACAAATTCGTCATCGATGATGTAAAAACGGATATTCGGATTTTTCTGGATCAGTTCAATGACATGTTTCAGATGGCTTTTGCGTTCATCCTTCGACATATGGTAAACGATATCTGTAAAATAGATAGTGCCATCTGATATATACTGCATAAGGCTTGTTTTGAGCAAATAGAATTCAATACACCCTTTTTCGAAAATCTCTTCCCAGGTAATGCCCAGATGGGTAATCAGATGTCCCATATTTTCGCTGAATCCCTGTTCCCTGGCGGACTGATTCAGTCTTGAGTTCATTTCAGGAGGCAGAAGAAATTCAAATCCATGGGTCAGCAGTATCTGAAAATTGTTGTGGGCATAGAATTCCGTTCTGTAACCATTGTAAAATAGTTCTTCTGAATTGGCGGAGTGGATCAGAAGAGTGTTCGGTGTAAATTCAGGCGCTATTTTTTCATATATTTCATTTACCTGGGTGATATCTGTAATAATGGAAACTACGCTGATACTATGGTCTTTATCCAGGGAACACTGAATGGCCATACAGTCTTTGATGACAAGCATGTTCATCAGATTGATGGTGTGATTATCATAGAAATCAAAATTGATATAATGATAATGATTGAGGAGATAGTATAATTGAAAAATATAGTCCATCTGTTTTTCACACTGGTGTAAATTGATGCCCATTTGAATATAGATTGGGATATCCGGCAAGTCCATGCATTGGTATTCAAAGCTGAGATTTGGAAGAAAACTGCAGATATCCATGGTGCAGAGGATATGGCAGCTTTCACCCATTTGTCTGACCAGCTGAGGCAGTTCTGTTTTAAAAAAAGCCTTGATATCAGGCTCCCATAGGAGAAGACGATGTTGTGATGAGGCGACAGCGCGTGTGGTGTCTGTGGTATTGTCGTAAGACTCTTTGTATGCTGCTTTTAATATCTGGAGAATAAAGTCTGCCAATTGTTCTTCATCTATGGGTTCTTCTATTTTAAAATCTCTGGCAAAAAGTGCTTCTTCACCCTGGGCAAAGATTTCTCCGGCAAAGACATCAGCAAGACATTTGTTGACAGAGGAGGCGGCTTTGGCTGCAGGAAGTTTGTCTTTATTACACCATTTACTGATATAAGATGTATCATATCCCACAATTTCAGCCAGATTGGTCAATTTGATATTGGTGAAACGAATCAGTTTTTTTAACAAAAAACCATAGGCATTCATTGAGTTCCCTCCTTATAATATCTTTCAATAATAAGTATATCATTTGATTTCTGACTTGACAACAAAATTGACTTTAATTGATTCAATTTTGAATAGAAATGACAAAAAAAGATGCAAGATATATCTATTTGATTTCATTTTATAATAGAGATAAATTGGGTAAAATAACACCGTGATTTGACAAAGGAATAGTTTGTCGGATTACGGCACAGAAATGTGTGTCATACGGTCAGATAGAACGGAAACCGTATGGGAATAATTTCCGGATTTACCAGCGGAGATGATTCCAAAGATTGAATATAATTGGGAATGTGCAAGAAGCTTCTTCCTCCTTGACCCTACCACTTACAATGGATGAAGATAAAGTATCTTATGGGATTCTGATCATATTCACAGAAGAAACATTTTGTTATTCTGCTTTATGGGCGCAGATTAATGAAGTGTTTTTTTTGTGCTTTTTTATTATTGTCATTAAATTTTAGTAAAACATATAAAAAGAAAAAATGAAAGATAATAAAGAAAATGGGCATGCTGTTGACTTTCATCTATGATGAACTATAATTATAAAAATATTTATGAAAGATAACATAAAATCTGGAAGGAGAGAAGCCTATGAGTGATATGAAGCATTTGCTTTTTGATTTTCTGGATGAACATGCTGCATTATATGAGGAAAAAGATGCCATTGATCCGGAATTATACGACGAATACAATGTGAAGCGGGGACTGAGAGATAAGAATGGTAATGGGGTTGTGGCAGGATTGACTACAATTTCCACAATAGAAGCCTTTAATATGACAGACGGAAAAAAAGTGCCCTGTGATGGCCGATTATTTTATAGAGGATATGATGTCAGAGAACTGGTGCTGAGAGCTGTCAGGGAGCAGAGATATTATGAATTCGTTGATGAAAAGCGTACTGACACTGGCTTCCTACGACAGCCGTGTCAATGATCTGAGCTATTCAAATGTACTCAGACAATGTATGATGCTTATTAGTGAATTGCCTATGATGGCTGTCTATGGATATCATGCTTATAATCACTATGAACGGGAGGAGAGTATGTATATCCACAGACCTTCCCCTGAATTGTCAACCTCGGAGAATATACTGATGATGCTGCGGCCGGATAAAAAGTATACGCAGCTGGAAGCACGGGTGCTGGATGTAGCATTGATACTTCATATGGAACACGGCGGGGGCAATAATTCCAGTTTTACCACCCATGTGGTGACTTCCTCGGGTTCAGATACTTATTCTGTGGTAGCGGCAGCGCTGGCTTCTCTGAAGGGACCAAAGCATGGCGGTGCCAATATTAAAGTCATGGAGATGATGGAGGATCTGAAAAAGAATGTGACGGATATTTCAGATGAAGATGCAGTAAAAGACTATCTGGAGAAGCTGGTAGATAAAAAGGCATTTGATCAGAAAGGTCTTATTTACGGCATGGGACATGCGGTTTACTCATTGTCTGATCCAAGGGCCATGATATTCAAGCATTTCGTTCAAAGCCTGGCGGAAGAAAAAGGCCGTATGGATGACTTCAATCTTTATGCCATGATTGAACGGCTTGCTCCCGAGGTGATTGCCCGGAAGCGTAAGATTTACAAAGGTGTCAGTGCCAATGTGGACTTTTACAGTGGTTTTGTTTACAGTATGCTGGATATTCCGCTGGAATTGTATACACCGATTTTTGCAATGGCGAGAATCGTGGGTTGGAGTGCTCATCGAATGGAAGAACTGGTGAATGCGGATAAAATCATCCGACCGGCCTATAAAAGTGTCGCAGAAAAGAAAGTATATCAGACCCTTGAGAAGAGAAGCGGTCATGAAATTTGCGGGGGAAATCACCGAAGAATTGAGAAGAAAAAAGAATGTATTTAATTTTGTGCAATTCTTCCGATGAAGTAAAAACTGTACAAAAAAATAAATAACCTTACTCTATTAATAAGAAGAAACAGAAAAAATAATATGTTAAAAAAATGTCAGAATGTGAGTGCACGTTCTGGCATTTTTTTGCTGATATAGGTAACGAGCTTACATAATTCAAGGATTAATGATTGTATTATGATAATTTTTTAGATAAAAAATGTTAATTACATAACAATAGAAAGGGAAATTATTAAAAACGCAAATATGTTTTGTGAAATTTAATCTATATAGACAATAAAATGGGGTATATGTTATAATTATTGCATAAAAAAGTACGGGAAGAGGTTGCCTATGTTTGTATTATTCTTTTTATTCTGGGTCATGTTAAATGGGCGCATCACAGTTGAGATTACTGTATTCGGTGTGGTCATTGCTGCCGCCATGTATGCTTTTATCTGCAGATTCATGGATTACAGCTTCAGGAAGGATATGATGATTCTGCGGAAGCTGCCGCTGATTATTGCCTATTGTTTTATTCTTGTCAATGAAATCATTAAGGCTAATCTTGTTATGATTCAGTACATTATGTCTCCGAGAATTTTGCCGGAGCCGGCGCTGATCCGTTTTCATGTGGATTTGAAGAGCCATGTGGCACAGGTACTTCTGGCGAATTCTATCACATTGACGCCGGGTACCATTACGGTAGATATGAAGGATGGCGAATATTATGTCCATTGTTTTGATAAGACCATGGGAGAAGGGATAGAGTCTTCCATATTTGTAACAATGCTGAAGAAACTGGAGGGCTGATATGAATTCGGATTTTAAGTCTTTTTTTCTGATTTGTATTATTATTTTGACGGTACTGGCTTTCTTTTGCCTGATCAGAACCATTAAAGGGCCAAAACTGGCGGATCGTATTGTGGGAACGAATATGATCGGTACCATGACGATTGCGATTATCGCGCTTCTTGCAGTTTATCTGAATGAGAGCAGCATTATTGATATCTGTGTGATCTATGCGGTTATGAGCTTTGTAGCCGTCATTGTTTTGACGAAAATCTATATCGGCATTTACAACGAGAAGAAGGATGAACAGAAGAATGCCGGGAAGGAGGATGAACAGAGTGAATATTAGTCTGGTTCGTTTTATAATTGCTGCGGTTTTGATCATGATTGGTATTCTGATCATGGCCATACAGACCTTTGGTGTTTTTAAGCTGAATTATGTGCTTAATCGCATGCATGCTGCAGCTATGGGAGATTCTCTTGGTATTTTTATGATAATCATTGGATTGATTGTTATTTTCGGATTTTCCTATGCGTCTTTGAAGCTGCTGACAGTACTTGTCCTGTTCTGGTTTGCTTCACCGGTCTGCAGTCATCTGCTTGCAAAACTGGAAGCATCAACCAATGAATGTCTGGAGGAGGAATGTGAGGTGCCGAAGAAATGACCAATCTTAGAATTATTTTACTGATATTTCTTATAATCTGTGCGATTGCGGTCAGTTTTTCAAGAAATCTGCTGGTCTCGATTGTCATTTATATGGCTTTCAGCCTGATTATGGCCATTGTCTGGCTGATTCTTGAATCCCCGGATCTTGCCATTACGGAAGCGGCTGTAGGCGCCGGTGTGACGAGTATTCTTTTCTTTGTCACTCTGAAGAAAATCAGGTCTATTCACACAACGGCAGAGGAGGATAAAGATGAGTAAACTGAATCCGAATTATGAAAACAGCTTCTGGCATCATTTCAGCCAGTGGGTGAAGGGAGAGTATAATCCTATCGATGGTCAGCTGGAGATGAATGCTCCGGACAAAGAGGTGTTCGGAGATGAGAAAATTCATTATGTCCATCTGCATATTGTCAAGACTCAGAATTATAATGAACGCATGTTTGAAGAAGGCATAGCGAGAAATATTCGCCGTTTTACAGGACTTTACAGGATACTGGGCGTACTTGTCGCGCTTTTCATGATCTGTCTGCTTTTGTGGACAGTGAATTATCTTCCTCAGTTCGGTGATCCGAATGCGCCGGAGAACAATGAGGTGGCTGAGCGGTATATTGAGAAAGGTCTGGAGGAGACCGGTGCTGTCAATATTGTTACAGGTATGATTCTTGATTATCGTGCCTTCGATACGTTTGGCGAATCCTGTGTATTGTTTGTTGCTTCCTGCTGTGTGCTGGTTCTGCTCAGAGTAGACAAGGATGATAATCCTGACTCAAGAGCGCGGGAAGATATGGAGGACAGACATTACGAACCGAAGAATGATATGATTCTTCAGCGGGTGGCAGATTTTCTTGTGCCATTGATTATTATATTCGGTATTTATGTGGTGTTGAATGGTCATATTTCTCCGGGCGGCGGCTTTTCGGGCGGTGCGATTATCGGTTCCGGTCTGATTCTTTATCTGACTGCTTACGGTTTTGAAAAAACGAGGCATTTTATGAATGAACGGGTTATTAAGACACTGACTGTATGCGCTCTGACTTTTTATTGTTTTGCAAAAAGCTATTCATTCTATACGGGCGCCAATCATCTCCACAGTGTGATTACACCGGGTACGCCTGGAAATATTCTCAGTGCGGGTCTGATTGTCTACCTGAATATTTGTGTGGGTATTGTCGTTGCCTGTACGATGTATTCTTTCTATACTTTGTTCAGAAAGGGAGGTATTTAGGATGGGTTCTTTTCTGACTAATTATGAAGAAGTGGCGGCAGTTATTCTGTTTGTGATCGGTATGGCCAATTTACTTCTCCAGCCGAATCTGATTAAAAAGATTATCGGTCTGGATGTTATGGATGCGGCAGTTTATCTTTTCCTGGCAGCCAAAGGTTATATTGAGGGAAGAACAGCGCCGATTGTTGTTGACGGCATCCTTGATGCGGAACATTATATTAATCCGATACCGGCCGGTCTCGTCCTGACAGGTATCGTTGTATCTGTTAGTGTCAGTGCACTGATGATGGCTCTGACGATCAGTCTTTACAGGGAATATCATACGCTGAATCTTGACGAAATCATGATGAAGCTCAGAAAGGAGGAAGAATAAGTGGCATTTGTTCAGAATTTTCCTTTTTTCTGTATTATTTTATCCATGTTTTCTGCCATTATTTCTTTTGTATTGAATGGCAGAGCTGCCAAGTATGTTCATATCGCCATGGTGACATCGGTATTGATTCTTTCACTGGCAACGCTTTCTTTTGTGGCCGGCACCGGTGAGAGCTATACATTTATGATGGGTCATTATCCGGCTCCATGGGGCAATGAGATCCGTATCGGCGAACTGGAAGCTTTGATGGCTGTTTTCTTCAGCCTGATCATGCTGTTATCCGTATTCGGTGGGATGGCCCACATTGACAGAGAGGTTCAGAATTCAAAAAAGAATCTGTTTTATATCCTTCTGGATCTCCTGATGGCTTCTTTGCTGGCGCTGATTTATACGAATGACCTTTTTACGGCTTACGTTTTTATTGAGATTAATACGATTTCGGCCTGTGGTCTGATTATGATTAAGAAGCAGGGGCGTACGTATGTATCGGCCATAAGATACATGATCATGAGCCTTGTTGGTTCCGGTCTGTTTCTGATTGGTCTGACGCTTTTGTATTGTATTACCGGTCATTTGCTCATGTCTCCGGCAAAGGAGGCTCTGGCTCAGATTGTAGCAGCCCACAGTTACCATGTGCCGCTGCTGGTTATCATTATACTTATTACCGTCGGCCTTGGGATTAAGAGTGGCCTTTATCCTTTCCACACGTGGATTCCGGATGCCTATGGCTATACAACACCTGCTTCCAGCGCTATTTTATCATCGCTGGTTTCTAAGGGATATATATTTCTGCTGATCAAGATCTTTTACAGAGTTCTTGATTTTAATTCCATCATCAGCAGCCATATGGTCAATATTCTCTTTGTATTTGGTCTGGTGGGTATGATCATGGGATCTGTTGCAGCTATTAAGGAGAATAACATTCGAAGAATGACGGCCTATTCGTCTGTAGCCCAGATTGGTTATATCTATATGGGTATCGGTCTTGGCACAACGGCGGGTATGGTAGCTGCCCTGTTCCATGTTATTTCCCACGGGGCGATGAAATCACTGCTGTTTATCAGTATCTCCGGTTTGACGGAAGTGTCAGACGGACATTCGGATTTTAAGTCTTTAAAGGGTGCCGGTTTCAGGAATAAAATTGCAGGTGCAGCCTATACGGTGGGTGCACTGTCCATGATCGGTATGCCGCTGCTGACAGGTTTCGTTTCAAAGTATCTTTTTGCTTCAGCTGCAACGACGGCGCAGAACAAAATGCTGGCTGCCTGGATCGTGCTGGCTGTCAGTACGATTTTGAATACGGTTTATTTTATGAGAACTGTATTGACGATTTATACACCTGTATCGGCGGAGATGAGAAAACCGCACGGTATCATGCCGTCCCGCATTGAGACGGCGGCAACTTTTGGGATGATTTTACTGAATGTGGGTCTTGGTGTTGCTTCTCAGCCTGTAATTAAGGCTATAGAGGCGGGACTTGCAATGTTTGGCTGATGGAGGGACAGATCATGTATGTAAATAATTATTTTTTGCTGCTTCCTGTACTTCTGCCGATTATTGCAGGTGTACTGCTGGTATTTCTTAAATTTAAAAAGCGGGAGAGCATGCTGACCTATGTTTTTATTGTACTGGCTATTGATCTGGCATCGGTTATCTGGATTGCGTGTCAGCCTGAAAGCAGCCTGGAACTGAGTTTGTTTATGATAGCGAAAGGGCTGCATGTCTATTTCCATGTGGATATGCTCTCGAAGATATTTGCATTGCTGGTGGCTTTTGTATGGCTGATGGCAGCTATGGCGGCTTTTGAATATATGGGGCATGAAAAGAATGAAGAATACTTTTTCTGTTTCTATATGATCGTTGGAGGTGTCCTGTCGGCACTTTGCTTTTCGGGCAATCTCTTTACCATGTATGTCTTCTATGAGCTGATGACGCTGACTTCCATGCCTATGGTTATGCATAGCCTGAGTCATGAGGCTATTATGGCCGGACTGAAGTATCTGTTCTATTCTGTGGCGGGTGCCTTCATGGTGCTGTTTGGATTCTTCTATTTTGCTGCGGAAGGCAACGGCCTTTATTTCACACCGGGTGGTGTTCTGGATACGACAAATCCGTCAGGGGTCATGCTGTTGGCAGTATTTCTGATGATTCTTGGTTTTGGCACAAAAGCGGGTATGTTCCCGATGCATGGATGGCTGCCTACGGCCCATCCGGTGGCTCCGGCTCCGGCCAGTGCTGTATTATCCGGTATCATTACAAAAGCAGGTGTTCTCGGTATCATTCGTTCTGTCTATTATATTGCGGGACCTGAAATGATCAGAGGAACATGGGTGCAGTATCTGTGGATTGCGCTGACGATTCTGACCGTATTTATGGGATCCATGCTGGCATATAAAGAGAATGTGCTTAAAAAGCGTCTGGCCTATTCGACGGTCAGTCAGGTGTCCTATGTACTGTTTGGACTTTCTGTTCTGCATCCGGTGGCTTTTGTGGGAGCAATCATGCATGTGATCTTCCATTCACTGGTCAAGAATACCCTCTTTATTTCAGCGGGTGCCATCATTTATAAAACCGGAAGGACAAAGGTCAATGAACTTCCTGGTATCGGCAAAGAGATGCCGGTGACCATGTGGTGTTTTACGCTGGTGTCCCTTACTCTGGTGGGCATTCCGCCGACAAGTGCTTTTGTCAGCAAATGGTATCTGGCTACGGGTGCGCTTGCTTCAGAGATTCCGGTTGCTTCCTGGCTTGGTCCGGTGGTACTTCTGATCAGTGCTTTACTGACAGCGGGTTATCTGCTTACCATATCCATCAAAGGATTTTTGCCGGGCGCAGATTATGATTATTCGAAACTTGTCAACAAAGAGCCGACATGGCTGATGCTTCTGCCGATGATCGTAATGACAGCACTGGCAGTGATTCTTGGTATCTGGCCGGGCGGACTTATGAATCTGATTACAGATATCGCATCTGCAGTACTTTAGGAAGGAGGAAAAAGTATGTCATCTTATTTTATTCTTGTACCGATCCTGCTTCCGATTATTGCCGGTATTCTTCTGCTGATTTTTCCGATTGACGATGTCAGGAAGAGAAATATCTGTATTGAAACGGTGGTTATTATCAATACACTGCTGACACTCTGGCTTCTTACCCATCGTCCGGCAGAGCGACTGTATCTGTTTTCTCTGGGTGAGAGTCTGCCGCTGACATTGAATATAGATGGTATGGCCATGTTCTTTGGCGGTCTGGTGTCATGCCTGTGGCCTCTGGCTTCGCTGTATGCTTTTGAATATATGCGGCATGAGGAGAGAGTCAATACTTTTATGGCTTTTTACACGATTACTTATGGTGTAACTCTTGGTGTGGCATTTTCCGGCAATATTATTACCATGTATCTGTTTTATGAAACACTGACGATGGTAACGCTGCCGCTGGTTATGCATACCATGACCCGGGAGGCGCGCCAGGCCACAAGAAAATATCTGTATTATATGATTGGCGGTACAGCCTTTGCCTTTATTGGCATTGTGTTTTATTCACTGTTCTGCAATAATATCGAGTTTGTTCTGGGAGGAAATCTCAACCTGACCCGACTGGCAGATCATATGAATATTGTTCTGCTGGTTTATGTACTGGCTTTCTTTGGATTTGGTGTGAAAGCGGCTGTATTCCCATTTCACGGGTGGCTTCCGGCAGCTTCGGTAGCGCCGACACCGGTTACAGCATTGCTCCATGCAGTTGCCGTTGTTAAATCCGGTGTATTTGCTATTATGCGTGTTACTTATTTCTGTTTTGGCGCGGAGGTGCTGAAGGGTACATGGGCTCAGGTTGTTGTGGTCATTGCAGCCATGGTAACCATTACCTATGGATCGACCATGGGCGTGAGAGAGACTCATTTTAAGAGGAGGCTGGCTTATTCTACGATCAGTAATCTGTCCTACATCCTTCTTGGCGTCACCATGATGTCTCCTCTGGGACTTATAGCAGGACTCAGTCATATGCTGGTTCATGCTGTTATGAAGATCAGCGGCTTCTTCTGTGCCGGAGCAGTAATGCATCAGACAGAGAAGAACTATGTATACGAACTGGACGGTCTTGGATTCGAAATGCCGGTGACATTTACTGCGCTGTTTATATCGGGGCTGTCACTGACAGGTATTCCGCTGTTTGCGGGGTTTGTCAGCAAGTGGAATATTGTACAGTCACTGCTTGAAGGCGGCAATATGATCGGGTATGTCGGTGTGATTGTATTGTTGTATTCGGCGCTTATGACGGGTATCTACATGATGACCATCATTGTCAGAGCCTGGTGGCCGCATGTGGGTTATCATAAAGATCAGGTGGAGCCGTTTGCGGATCCGAATTGGCTTATGAAGCTTCCACTTGTTATTTTTTCGATTGTAACTATAGTCATTGGGGTCTATGCACAGCCGATGCTTGACTTTATTCAGAAGATTGCCACAGGGGCACTTTAAGAGGGAGGATGATCGATATGGTTGGTAATAGCTTACTCTTATTATTGGTTGTCGGCCCTATGGCAGCGGGAATCATCGGATATCTGATCGGCAGGAAGAATAAGTCTGCCAGAGATTATTTTGCAGATGCAGTCACCATTCTTGAATTCATCATTATGGCAGGTTTTCTGATTGGCTTCACCAGTACACAGGATATTGCCCTTTCACTTCCGGGAGTCTGCGGCATGGGGCTTTCCTTCCGCCTGGATGGATTCAGGACTATATTCGCCACAGTGACTTCATTCATGTGGATGATGACCACGCTTTTTTCAAAAGAGTATCTGGGACATTCAAGGAACAGAAATCGATATTATCTTTTCCTGATGATTACCCTTGGTGCAACAATGGGCGTGTTCCTGTCGGATGATCTGTTCACGACCTTTGTCTTCTTTGAGATGATGTCTATGGCCTCTTATGTATGTGTTGTTCACGATGAGAAAAAGGAAGCCATGTATGCCGGTGCCGTTTATCTGGCAGTGGCTGTTATCGGCGGTATGGTAACACTGATGGGGCTTTTCATGCTGTATCATAAGACCGGTACCCTGCAGCTTGATGCGTTGCTTCCGGCCTGTGAAGCTATATTTGCAGATAATAAAACGTGGTTCTATATCTGCGGCGGCTGTATCCTCTTTGGTTTTGGCGCCAAGGCCGGTATGTATCCGCTCCATGTATGGCTGCCGATGGCTCATCCGGTGGCTCCGGCTCCGGCCAGTGCTTTACTGTCAGGTATCATCACCAAGACGGGTATATTCGGTGTTATTGTGATTTCATCACGTATTTTTCTTCATGATGGGTACTGGGGATTTGTGATTCTCATGTTTGGTGTTGTGACCATGCTGCTGGGCGGTATCCTTGCCGTATTTTCCATGGATCTGAAGCGGACGCTGGCATGTTCCTCCATGTCTCAGCTTGGTTTCATATTTGTCGGCATCGGCATGCAGGGACTGCTGGGCGAAGAGAATGCCCTGGCTGTCAGAGGTACGATGCTGCATATGTTCAATCACTCGAATCTGAAGCTGGTACTTTTCATGGCTGCCGGTGTTGTGGTGATGAATCTTCATAAGCTGAATCTGAATGAGATCCGGGGATTTGGACGCAAGAAACCATTATTGTTATATACTTTCTTAATGGGGTCCCTTGGTATCGGCGGTATTCCACTGTTTAACGGTTATGTCAGCAAGACGCTGATCCATGAGAGTATCGTGGAATATATTGAACTGCTGGAAGAAGGACACGGCGCTGCTACATTTGCCCTTGCATCGGGCACAGATGCGGTGACCATGTTCAAGGTGATTGAATGGCTGTTTATCATTACAGGTGCCATGACGGTAGCCTATATGACAAAGCTGTTTATCGTATTGTTTGTGGAGAAAAATAATGATCTGAAGGTCCAGGAGGCTTTTGATGCGAAGAAGAACTATTGCAATAAAGTAACGGCAGCAGTACTGGCTGTCACAGCCACCATTCTTCCGATTCTCGGTATGCTTCCGAATCTGACACTGGACAGGCTGGCTGATATGGGACAGGGCTTTATGTTTGGAGAATCACCGCACCATGCCGTTCATTATTTCTCCTGGGTGAATTTAAAAGGAGGATTATATTCCATCCTTATTGGCGCATTGATCTATGTGGTTATCATTCGCGGCTGGATGCTGATTAAAACAAAGACAGGTGTTACCGTTTATGCAGATCGCTGGCCGAAGAAGCTGGATCTCCTTGAATTAGTATACAATCCGATCGTAATGGTCATTTTACCGGCCATTGCCGCATTTATCTGTCGATGCATGGACTTCCTGCTGGATGGTTTGATCCTGCTGGCAAGAAAGACGACTCACCGTCAGCTTCACGGCGGCAAGATGCCTCCGAAGGGTTACAGACTATCCTTTGTCCTTGGAAGCATCTGCAACACAGTGGCATTGTGGCTGAATAAGACTGTACTGAAGAAACATCCTTTAAAGAGAGATTATATTCTTCGCTTTGCAGAAAGGGAGCGTATCCTCAAGGATGCCAACAAGGTCATTGTGGCCAGCGTATCCTTCAGTTTGCTGATGTTCGGCATCGGTATGGTCATTACAGTACTGTATCTGTTCCTGTCATGATATGCGAATATTGGGTAGGATTGTGGGAGTGCGAAGCACGGAACAATCCGTAAGGCATCTTTATATCATTATCAGTTAATATTTAAACGAGAATCCTGATTGTTGTTCTGTTTTCATGAGAGTGAAACCGAGCAGTGATCAGGATTTTTAAATGCCATGATAAAATTGAGTAAAATAAGGAAAAAGGGGATTTTTTTCTAAAAAGGTATAAGCACATAAAAGAACTATGTGCTTAAAGAAGAGGAAGGTATATGAAAAAGATTGCTGTCAACGAGGCTTGGGATTGGTTCCTCATTGACAGTTATGAGTATAAAATACCAATGTAAATGTGACTATCATTAAAGTGTAAAAACTTTGTAAATTTTAGGTTCTCGTTCATTCCTTTGTTTTCTGATTGATATTTTTTGAAACTGAGACTATAATTGAAACTGTCATTAATTTTAGTATGAATAGACAGGGAGATAAGTGAGCGATGGGATTACCGGAAAATAGCGGTTTGGATCTGCATGCCAAATGGCCTTGCGGGAAGAATAATTTGATTACAGATGTACCGGGGGTCAGGGTTGGACATGCAACGATCAATAAAGGAGACATTCACACCGGTGTGACGGCTGTTTTGCCCCATACAGGCAATTTGTTTCAGAATAAGGTTATGGCTGGTGTCAATGTGATAAATGGCTTTGGAAAAAGTGTGGGGCTTGTACAGATTGAAGAACTGGGTACCATAGAAACCCCTATCATTCTGACAAATACGCTGAGTACAGGTGCCGCCTGCGAGGCTCTGACAAAATACATGTTGGAGCAGAATGAGGATATCGGTGTGACAACGGGAACAGTAAATTGTGTGATTATGGAATGTAATGACGGACGTCTCAATGATATCCGCGGGCTGCATGTCAGGGAAGAGCATGTTCGTGAGGCATTGAGTCATGCAGATGTCTGTTTTGAAGAGGGAGCTGTCGGCGGGGGCACCGGTATGGTATGCCTGGGGCTCAAAGGCGGCATTGGTTCTGCCTCCAAAATACTGAATATTGATGGCGCTGATTATACCATAGGTGCCCTGGTGATGTCGAATTTTGGTGAACCAGGGAATCTTGTCATCGGCGGACGGCATTATGATACACGAAAAAGTGCCGGGAATATGAAGAAGGATAAGGGATCTATAATAATTATTATTGCTACGGATATTCCATTGAGTGAGCGGCAGTTGAAACGTGTGGCGAAACGGGCTGTGATCGGTCTGGCAAGAACCGGTTCCTACTGCGGCAATGGCAGTGGGGATATTGCCATTGCATTTACAACGGCAAACAGACTTCCACATTACAGCGACCGCAGTATTATTGATGTCAGAATGTTCTATGATGACAATATTGACAGGGTCTTTGAGGCAGCGGCCGAGTCTGTTGAAGAAGCTGTCATCAGTTCTTTGTATCATGCAGAGACTATGACGGGGATCAGAGGAAACTGTTATATGGGACTTAGAGAGTTTATACGGATCTATGGATCGGAAGAATAAACTTTTATAGTAAGATCATTTGGGAAAAGTACAGAAGATGTTTCATTCTGTACTTTTTCTTTTCAGACGTATCAATGCGGTGCAAAACTCACAAAATCCTTCCTTTTTCCTATGGAATGAGGTATAATAAAAGCCAGTAAATTACGGAGGGATAAATATGTCAGATAAGGACTATTCCAATATGGGGGAGCGGATCCAGTCAATGGTCGAGGATGCCGTATCTTCCATGGATTTTGAACAGCTGAACAAAAATATAACAGGCTCGATCCAGTCTGTTTTCGAAGAATTAAATATTGATCCCGATGCCGTCAAGGAAAAGGTGAGCCGTGTACAGGAATCTGCCGGGGTCCGGTATCATTATGGTTCAGACAGGCAGCAGGGGAAGGAAAAGGCGGCCAGGACACCCCAGACAACGGCGGTGGCAAAGTATACTAAAAATCCTCCGGGAACTGTGTCGGGAGTTCTGTGTACAGCTTTAGGCGGTGTTTTTACGGGTATATTCGGTCTTGCCACGGTGATCGTTGGGATGCTTGGAATGGCCATCCCGGGCTTTGCATTTGCAGGCAATATAGCTTTGGCCAGTATTGTACCATTTCTGATTCTGTCACTAATCGTTTTATGGAAAGGATTATCTATAAGAGGAAGAGTTAAGAGATTCCGTTCTTATGTCAATACCATCGGAAAAAGGTCCTATTGTCAGATCAAAGAACTGGCTGCGGCAGTGGGCAGGACTGAAAAATATGTGGCAAAGGATGTCCAGAGGATGATTGAGAATAAGTCATTTTTGAATGGACATATGGATGTGCAGAAGACCTGTCTGATGCTGGATGATAAGACATATCAACAGTATCTGGATACACAGGCTGCTTATCAGCAGCGCGTCCTGGAAGAGAAGAAGGTGCAGCAGTCTGACAGGGAGGTCTTTTCTTCATCAGGTATCGATAATCCGGAGCTGGTAAAGGCTATCGAAGAGGGCAACAGTTATATCCTTCAGATCCGGAGAGCCAATGATGCGATACCCGGAGAAGAGATATCTGCCAAGCTTTTCAGGCTGGAAGCTCTTATCAAAAAGATATTTGAGGTGTTGAAGCAGAAACCGGATCAGCTTCCGAAGCTGCGCAAATTCATGAATTATTATATGCCAACGACTTTGAAGCTGGTGAGGACTTATCAGGAGCTGGATGCCCAGCAGGTTGAAGGGGAGAATATCCGTAAGTCCAAGGCAGAGATTGAGAAGACACTGGATACGATCAACCTGGCCTATGAGAAGCTGCTGGACAGCTTTTTTGAGGATGCAGCCATGGATATCAGTACGGATATTACGGTGCTGGAGAACATGTTTGCCCAGGAAGGGCTGACAAAGAAGCATTTTGACAATGTGAAATAGGGAGGAAAGACATGAGTGAAATAAAACTTGGTGAAGCGCCGACATTGACATTCGAACCTTTTAAAGAAGAACCGCAGATGCCGGCTGAGACAAAGAAGGCAGAGGCTCCGGCAGCAATTCCGGAATATGATGACAGTATGCTGAATGAAGATGAAAAAAAGATGGTCAGAGACTTTGCGGCTCAGATCGATATTTCCAATTCTGCACAGGTTCTGCAGTATGGTGCGGGGGCACAGCAGAAGGTAGCTGCTTTCTCGGAGAAAGCGCTGGAGAATGTAAGGACCAAAGATCTCGGAGAAGTGGGAGATATGATTTCCGGTGTTGTAACAGAGCTGAAGAGCTTTGATGTTGAAGAAGAAGAGAAGGGCTTTCTTGGTCTTTTTAAGAAGAATGTCAATAAGCTGACGGCCATGAAGGCAAAATATCAGAAGGCAGAGGCGAATGTCAATCAGATTGTGGAGGCACTGGAGCAGCATCAGATTACGCTGATGAAGGATGTGGCTACACTGGATCAGCTCTATGAGCTGAATAAAACCTATTATAAGGAACTGACTATGTATATTCTGGCCGGCAAGCAGAAGCTTCATGAGGTGGAGACGGTCCAGATACCGGCCCTTGCTGCGAAGGCACAGGCCTCCGGACTTCCGGAAGATGCTCAGGCAGTCAGTGATCTGACAGCTCTGGCCAATCGTTTTGAGAAGAAGCTCCATGATCTGGAGCTGACAAGGGTCATTGCCATCCAGATGGCACCACAGATCCGTCTTGTTCAGAATAATGATACCATGATGTCGGACAAGATTCAGTCTACCATTGTCAATACAATTCCGTTATGGAAGAGTCAGATGGTCATTGCCCTTGGCATTGCGCATTCTGAACAGGCTGCAAAAGTTCAGAGGGAAGTGTCCGATCTGACCAATGAGATGCTGAAGCGGAATGCTGACAGACTGAAGACGGCTTCTATTAATGTGGCAAAGGAATCTGAGCGGGGAATTGTCGATATTGAGACCTTACAGACAACGAACCAGCAGCTGATTACAACACTGGATGAAGTATTGAAGATCCAGACAGAAGGAAGAGAAAAACGTCGTGCGGCAGAAGTGGAACTCCAGAAGATTGAAGGAGATCTGAAGACGAAGCTTTTGGGCATGCGTGCTTCTGTACAATCATAGATTTTTTATGGACAGGGCAGTTCCGTGGCAGCAGAGCTGTCCTGTTATGATAATTGAAGAGGAAGGATGGGGACTGCATGGCAGCAGAAAAGATCTTACAGGAGATGGCAGAGCTGGTGACAGCCTGGTACCGGCAGAATGGACGGGATCTACCATGGCGCAGGACAAGGAATCCTTATGATATATGGATCAGTGAAATTATGCTGCAGCAGACCCAGGTGGATACGGTAAAACCCTATTATGAGAGATTTATTCGTACGTTTCCCACAGTAAGTGATCTTGCAGCAGCTGATCAGACGACAGTCTACAAGTTATGGGAGGGACTGGGATATTACAGGAGAGCCAGTCATCTTCAGGAGGCGGCCAGGACTGTAATGACAGAATATCAGGGAGTATTTCCCCATACCTATGAGGAATTAATCGGACTGAAGGGGATTGGTATGTATACAGCCAGCGCCATAGCAAGTATTGCCTACGGCATTCCAAAGGGGGTTGTGGACGGCAATACACTGAGAATCATTGCCCGTGTTTTTAACCGTGAGGACAATATTGCCCTGCAGAAGACGAAGAATGAATTCGGGAAGATCATGGATGCCATCATTGCTTATGCGGATCCTTCGGCCTTTAATCAGGGTATGATGGATCTGGGGGCGATGGTCTGTACACCACTCAGACCGGGATGCGGCCGGTGTCCACTGAACTCTCTCTGTAAGGGATATAAAATGCATACAGCCGGACGTCTGCCGGTTAATATTAAAAAAGTAAATAAATCGGTCATTGAGTATATGACAGTTGTTCTTCAGAATGATGGACGGTATTTCATGATACAGAATGAAGAGGGTCTTCTGGAGAATCTGTACGGATTTGTACAGTATGAATGTGACACACCTTCAGAATTCGAACAGCTCTTTTTCGAACAATTTGGACTCAGAATCCGTCTGACGGATTACATCCGGGATGTCAAACACGTATTCACCCACCGTGAATGGCGGATGCATATCTACGGAGCAGAACTGGAAAAAGGAGAGACCGGAACAGGAGCCCATTTTTACCTGCCGGAAGAAATCGAACAGCTCCCCGTACCAACTGCTCATCTAAAGGTATTAAAAGCCTGCCTGAAAGCAGAAAATGACGGTCAGAGAAGGAGGTTTTGCGAATGAGTATCAGAGAAGATCAGGAAGCCTGGGAAAAGACTTATTTGAGTCCTTATGCGGCCCTGAGCAGCGAATCCCTGGGCAGAGACCGCGAAGAGGAACCATGTGATATAAGGCCTGTTTATCAGAGAGACAGGGACCGGATACTGCATTCCAAATCGTTCCGGAGAATGAAGCATAAGACCCAGGTTTTTCTGGCACCGAGGGGAGATCATTACAGGACGAGACTGACACATACTCTGGAGGTATCACAGATTGCCAGGACTATTGCACGGGCACTGCGTCTGAATGAGGACCTGACAGAGGCCATTGCCCTGGGTCATGATCTTGGACATGCACCTTTTGGACATGCGGGCGAAGCTGTTCTGAATGAGATATGCCCGGAGGGTTTCAAACATTACATACAGAGTGTTCGTGTGGTGGAAGTCCTTGAAAAGGATGGCCGTGGACTGAATCTGACAAAAGAAGTCCGTGACGGCATGATGAATCATTCCACATCACGGATGCCGATGACGCTGGAGGGCAAGGTGGTTCGTCTGTCGGATAAGATCGCCTATATCAATCATGATATTGATGATGCCATCAGAGGAAAGATTATCACGGAATCGGAACTGCCGGAGCACTATACAGATGTGCTGGGCAAGGATTCCAAAACGAGGCTGAACACATTGATCCATGATGTTATTATTAACAGTATGGGACGGCCGGATATTATGATGTCGGCCAATGTGGAAGAAGCCATGCTTGGCATAAGAAGCTATATGTTCAGGCATGTCTATACGAATCCAAAAGCCAAGAATCAGGAGACAAAGGCTCAGAACCTGCTTCGTCAGCTTTATGAACATTATATGAAATATCCTGATCAGATGCCGGTGGAGTATCTGCGGCTGATGAGAGAGGGAAAATATACAAAAGAGAGAGTTGTCTGCGATTATATTGCCGGGATGACTGATCAGTATACAATTGAGATTTATGAGGAACTTTATGTTCCAAAAGCATGGAAGATTTACTAGAAGGACGTGACAAAAGATGTATTATCCGGATGATGTGGTTGAGGAGGTACGGAGCCGCAATAATATCGTTGATGTGATCGGAAGCTATGTCCGTTTGCAGAAAAAGGGGAATTCCTATTTCGGACTTTGCCCGTTTCATAATGAAAAATCGCCTTCGTTTTCTGTCAGTACCAATAAGCAGATGTATTATTGTTTTGGCTGCGGGGCAGGCGGCAATGTATTTACCTTTGTTATGGAATATGAGAATCAGACATTTCCGGAAGCCATGAAAACCCTGGCAGAGAGAGCCGGTATCACATTGCCGGAGATGGAATTGACAGAGGAACAGAAGGCTGAGAAGAATAAACGTCAGACATTGCTTGAAATCAACAAGCTGGCGGCCAGATATTTTTATTATCAGCTGGGCGGTGACCAGGGACAGCAGGCGAGAGATTATCTGGAGGGACGTGCCCTTTCAAAAGAGACTCAGGTTCATTTTGGCCTTGGTTATGCAAGCAAATACAGTAATGACCTTTATCTTTTTCTGAAGAAGAAGGGATATTCAGATCAGCTGCTGAGAGAAACAGGATTGATTACCTTTGACGAAAAAAGGGGCGCCCATGATAAATTCTGGAATCGCGTTATGTTTCCGATCATGGATGTCAATAATAAGGTGATCGGTTTTGGCGGACGTGTTATGGGAGACGGAACACCGAAATATCTGAATTCTCCGGAGACAATACTTTTTGATAAGAGCAGGAATCTCTATGGTCTGAATTATGCCAGAACTTCAAGAAAATCCTATATGATTATCTGTGAGGGATATATGGATGTGATCGCCATGCATCAGGCCGGATTTACCAATGCAGTGGCTTCACTGGGAACGGCCTTCACAACACAGCACAGTGTCCTGCTGAAACGGTATACCCAGGAAGTGCGTCTGGCTTATGATAGTGACGGTGCTGGTCAGAAGGCTGCCTTAAGGGCTATTCCTATTCTGAAATCCGCGGGAATCAATGTGAGGGTTATTCATATGGATCCTTATAAGGATCCCGATGAATTTATCAAAAATCTGGGTGTGGATGCATTCCAGGAGAGAATTGATGCGGCTGAAAGCAGTTTTATGTTTGAAATTTCCGTATTGGAGAAGAATTATAAACAGTCGGATCCCGAGGGGCGTGCGTCATTTATGAAAGCGGCAGCCAGAAAACTGCTTGAATTTCCCCAGGAGCTGGAACGCAATATTTATATTGATGCCATTGCCGGCAAGTATGGTATTGCTTCAGAGGCATTGCGTAAGATGGTCAACAGCTTTGGTGCGTCCATGAGCCGTGAACAGGTGGAATCAGCGATTTATCAGCAGCAGGAGAGGGAAGCAGCACCGGTCAGAAAGCGGCAGGAAAAGGAAGACAGTGTGCTGACAGCCCAGAAGCTTTTGCTGACATGGCTTATTGAAGAACCGTCCCTTTTTGAGAAGCTCGATGGTATTATATGCGAAGAAGATTTTGTGGAGCCCGTATATCATAAAGCGGCAGCCCTTGTATTTGATGAATACCGGCAGACAGGTAATGTTACGCCGGCCAGAATATTGAATCAGTTTGAGGATGTTGAAGAACAAAAGACGGCAGCTTCTTTGTTTAATACAAAATTAAAGACGGATGATGATCCGGCTATCAGAGAAAAAGCCCTCAATGAGACGGTGCTGCGTATACGCAGGAACAGCCTGGATATGGCAAGCCGCAGTGTGAAAAGTCCGGATGATCTGCAGAGGATCATCCGTGAGAAAGCGAAGCTTCAGAAACTGCATATTTCTCTTTAAAATCGGAAAACTACTAAAAACGACCCGGAGGAAAATAAATGGACGAGAATTTGATTCTTTTTATGGATAAATTAAAACAACTGATTCCCTTTGCCAGAGAAAAGGAAAATGAGCTGACAGCGGAGATGATCAATGACTTTTTTACTGGTATCGAACTGACAGAAGATCAGATTGAGAAAGTTTATGATTATCTGGAATCCAATGGAATATTTGTGGAGCACCAGGGCAGTGAGCCGGATAGACGTATGCTTGAAGAATCAGAAGATGATGACATAGATCCGAATGACATTTCTGTGCCGGAAGGTGTCAGTATGGATGATCCGGTACGTATGTATCTGAAAGAGATAGGCAATATTCCGCTCCTGACGGCAGAAGAGGAGATACGTCTGTCAAAAGAACTGGAGGAAGGCAGCAGAGAAGCCGGGCATAAACTGGCTGAGTCCAATCTACGGCTTGTGGTCAGCATTGCCAAACGCTATATGGGCAGAGGCATGCAGTTCCTTGATCTGATACAGGAGGGCAATGTGGGACTTATCAAAGCTGTTGAAAAATATGACTATACCAAAGGATATAAATTCAGTACCTATGCAACGTGGTGGATTCGTCAGGCAATTACCCGGGCCATTGCGGATCAGGCAAGAACGATCCGCATACCTGTGCATATGGTTGAGACGATGAATAAAATTATGAAAGCTCAGAAAAAGCTTACTCAGGAACTTGGACGGGATCCTTCTGTTGAAGAACTGGCAAAGGATGTGAATATGCCTGTGGAAAGAGTAAGAGATGTCATGAGGCTGGCACAGGAGACGGTCTCTCTGGAAAAACCGGTGGGAGACGAGGATGAAAGCCATTTGGGTGATTTTATTGAGGATTCCAATGCACCGGAGCCTTCTGATGAGGCGGCTTTTACCCAGCTGAAGGATGATATCGGGACGATTCTTGGCAAATTGAATGAACGGGAACAGAAGGTTTTGCGTATGCGTTTCGGTCTGGATGACGGCCATGAGCGGACTCTGGAGGAAGTAGGCAAAGAATTGAATGTAACACGGGAACGGATTCGTCAGATTGAGGCGAAAGCACTGCGCAAGCTGCGCCAATCAGGCAAAATGGCCGGCCTTGAAGGCTATCTGAATCAGTGAGCGGGGTGAAAAAGATGCAGTTATCAGGTAGAATGCAGGCCGTGGCAGAGCTGGTAACTCCGGGAGGAATTGTAGCTGATATTGGTACAGATCACGGCTATGTGCCGATTTATCTGGTTCAGCACGGAATTGCCGCCGGAGCCATTGCCATGGATGTGCGTCCGGGGCCTTTATCCCATGCAAGGACCAATATTGAAAAATATGGTCTTGGAGAACAGATTGACACAAGGCTTTCCGACGGCCTTCACAGCCTGGAGAATCATGAGGCGGATACAGTGGTGATCGCGGGGATGGGCGGACTTTTAATGGTGCGTATACTGGAAGAGGGACTTGAAGTGCTTCAGACAGTCCGGGAATGTATTTTGCAGCCTCAGTCGGATGTGGACAGCGTCAGGCGTTTTCTGCACGAACATGATTTTTGTATCGTACAGGAGAATATGGTCATTGATGACGGTAAATATTATGTGATGATGAGAGTTGAGCACGGTGCCGATCAGGAATACGATGCTGCTGATAATCTGTATGGTAAGATACTGATTGACAATGCCCATCCGGTGCTTAGGGCATATCTTGAAAAGGAGGATGCTTTTATGCAGAAAATTATGGAAGGACTTAAGGAAAATACCACTGATAAAAGCAGGCGGCGTCTGGAAGAACTGGGATGTTCGCGAAAGCTTGTACGGGAAGCACTGGAGAGAATGGTGCATCATTCCAATACATAAAAAGACGCATTGGAAGATTGGAGAATAAAATGAAAACATATGAATTCATAAAAGTACTGGATGAACTGGCACCGCCGGAATATGCGGAAAGCTGGGATAATGTGGGACTGCTGGAGGGCAGTTTAAGCAGAGAGGTTCACAAGGTCTATATTGCTCTGGATGCCGATGGTACAGCTGTGCAGAATGCTGTCAGAGAGGGCTGTGATATGATGGTGACGCATCACCCGCTGCTTTTTTCAGCCATAAAATCCATCCGCGAAGATGATTTTATCGGCCGGCGTCTCCTTATGATGATAGAGAATCGGATCAATTATTTTGCCATGCATACGAATTTTGATGTGGCAGTCATGGCCGATCTGGCAGCAGATTATCTGAAATTAAAGCATGTCACGCCGCTGGCTTTGGTTCGTGAAACAGTCAAAGGCCCAAAGGGTATCGGATGTGTGGGTGAGCCTGAGAAGCATATAACGCTGTCTGACCTGGCTGCCCATGTCAAAAATGTTTTTGATCTTCCGCAGGTGCGTTACTATGGGGATCCTTATGGTAATATTGAAAAAATAGCCATGTGTCCGGGATCGGGAAAAGGTATGGATCAGGATGCGCTGGCTGCGGGAGCGCAGGTATTGATTACAGGTGATGTGGATCATCATTATGGCCTTGATTGTGTGGAGAAGGGGTTATGGGTCATTGATGCGGGACATCATGGCCTGGAGCATATTTTTGTATCATTTATGGAACAATGGCTGACAGAAAGATTGCCTGAACTGGAGATCGTTACTGACAGAAATACTTCTCCGTTTCATGTTATTTGATTATTCAGGGGTTTCTAATTTTAAGTATAATGAGGAAAGGGGTATATAATGGCACAGAAGGTACATTTAACGATAGGAGAACAATGTTATGAATATTATCCGGGAGTGAGCCTCTATAATGTGAGTCGTGATTTCCGGAAAAATTATCCTCATGATATCATCCTTGCCCGTGTGAATGGCAAGCTTGCGGAACTGTCGCAGACCATGGAATGGGATGCGGCTGTTGAATTTGTGACGACAGGGGATATTACAGGCAATGAAGCTTACAGAAGAACAGCCACTCTGATCATGCTTAAGGCATTCGAAGATGTGCTGGGAAAAGACAATATCAGAAAGCTGACGGTTCAGTATTCGCTGGATAAGGGGTATTATTGCGAACTGGATGCCAATATATCTCTGTCGCAGGAACTTCTGGAAAAAGTAAAGAGCCAGATGCAGTCTATTGTGGATGAAAAGATAGACATTATAAAGAAAGAGATCCCTAAAAGGGAAGCACTGGATATTTTCAGGGAATGCGGTATGTACGATAAGGTGAATCTCTTCCGCTTCAGAAGGAGTTCGACAGTCAATATCTATATGCTGGATGATACCGTTGATTATTTTTATGGATTTATGGCACCGAATACTTCTTATATCCGTTATTTTGATCTGTATTTGTATGATGAGGGATTTGTGCTGCAGCTGCCGGAGCATGAAGCTCCGGAGATCGTCGATGATTTTGAGCCGCCGGCTAAATTATTCCAGGTATTGAAGCAGTCTACCCGCTGGGGAGAACTGCTGGATGTGCGTACAGTGGCAGATATCAATCAGACCATTGCGGATGGAGGATTTTTCCAGCTGATGCTTGTGCAGGAGGCTTTACAGGAAAAGAAGATTGCCGAAATTGCAGAGGCGATTGTGGATACGGGAAAACGTATTGTGTTGATTGCAGGTCCATCATCTTCCGGAAAAACAACGTTTTCACATCGTTTGTCTATTCAGTTAAAAGCGCACGGACTGCGGCCTCATCCAATTCCGGTAGATAATTATTTTGTGGACAGGGATAAAACGCCGTTAGATGAGAATGGCAAACCGAATTTTGAGAGTCTTGGCGCATTGGATACGGAAGAACTGAACCGGGATATCCAGGAATTGCTGGAAGGAAAAGAAGTGGAGCTGCCTGTATTCAATTTTGTGACAGGAAAGAGGGAAGCCAGTGGTCAGATGCTGCAGATTGGCAGCAGGGACGTTCTGGTAATCGAAGGTATTCATGCCCTGAATGATGCCATGACCTATTCCATAGCAAAAGAAAATAAATTCAAGATTTATATAAGTGCATTGACTCAGTTGAATATTGATGAGCATAACCGGATTCCTACAACAGATGCAAGACTGATTCGCCGTCTGGTGCGTGATGCTGCCAGGAGAGGAACCAATGCGGCCCGTACCATTTCAATGTGGCAGTCCGTACGCAGAGGAGAGGAAGAAAATATATTCCCGTATCAGGAAGAATGTGATGTCATGTTCAATTCCGCCCTGATCTACGAACTGGCGGTTCTGAAGCAATATGCGGAACCTCTTTTATTCTCTGTCAGACCGGATCAGCCGGAATATGAAGAAGCCAGACATCTTCTGAAATTCCTGAACTACTTTCTGGGCGTCAGCAGCGAAAATATTCCGAATAACTCCATCATACGGGAATTCATCGGCGGCAGCTGTTTCAACGTCGGATAAAATTTAAGGTTTACTTTTTGTTCGGAACATGGTATGATACGCATTGTAAGTCTGTTGGATAATCGCGGCTGCAAGTGTCGAAAGACCGCAGGTGAGGAAAGTCCGAGCTTCTCAGGGCAGAGTGCCGGATAACGTCCGGTGGAGGCAACTCCAAGGCCAGTGCAACAGAAATAAACCGCCTGCTTTCGCAGGTAAGGGTGGAAAGGCGAGGTAAGAGCTCACCGCTTCTCTGGTAACAGAGAAGGCTCTGTAAACCCCACTCGGAAGCAAGACCGCATATAGAACGATACGTCGGCCCGGCGTGTTTTAGGGTAGGTCGCTCGATCCTGCTGGCGACAGCAGGGCTAGATAGATGATTATCGGATCCGGAATTCCGGATTCACATAACTCGGCTTATAGACAGGCTTACGGAATAAGATGAACAGGAACCGTATATCAGGGATCATATCAGATGCATGTGTTTGAGATGGTTTGCTGTATCCGGTTCTTTTTATGTATGTGATAAATGAAGTAAAGGATGGATGAAGAATATGTTGGATAATCAAAAGATAGCGGTGATTACAGATTCGTGTGCGGATATTCCGGAAGAATGGGTCACCCGTTATCATATTTTTGTGCTGCCGCTGATCATTCGCTGTGAGGACGGAGAACATCATGATGGTGTAGACATCACGTCCAGGGATATTTACAAAAGACTTGAAACGGAATTGCCGAAGACCAGTACACCTTCTGGTGAAGATATTGAGAAGCTTTTGGAGGAGATAAAAAGGCAGGGCTATACAAAGGCTATTGCAGTCATGCTTTCAGGCGGTCTTTCAGGAACGGTCAATCATCTGAGACTGGCTGCTGAAGAAGCAGATGATCTGGAAATAGCAGTTTTTGATTCTCATTCAGGCAGTATCGGCATTGGCGTAACGGCCATTATGGCTGCGGAATACATTGAGAATGGAATGAGCTTTGAAGATGTACAGGAACGGGTGAAGAAACTGATCGGACAGACGAATATATTTTTTTCTGTTGATACTTTGGAACATCTGCACAAAGGAGGGCGAATCGGCAAGGTAACGGCCATGGCAGGCAGTCTCCTGAATATCAAACCGATTCTGTCTGTGGATAAAAATGACGGGGAAATCTATACGGCAGCCAAAGTACGTGGACACAAAGCTGTTGCCAGAAAACTCCAGATGCTTGTCAAAGAGGTCTATGAGAGTGGAAGACCGTATAATCTGATGATAGCAGACGGCGGTGTGCCGGAAGAAGGAGATGAGCTGGAGAAGGAAATCAAGGCAATGTTTCCTGATTATCATCATTTTATAAGGGTAGAAATAGGCGCAACTCTGAGTGTGTATATTGGTTCTGGAGTCCTTGGCGCCGCCATTCAGTATATTGATTAGTTGTGGGTTCTTTCTGATGTCTGGATGCTGTAAAATATCCAACATCTGAAAGAACCATTTATTTTTTTGCCATGGGATGTTAAGGAAATCGTAAGGACTTTTGTGGAAACGCTGTGTTAGAATGATAGCATCAGAGATGCATATTTTCAATAAAGAACAGGAGAGATGGTTGATGGGGGAACAGATTGAGATACTGGTTGTAGATGATGATAAAGAAATTGCAAATCTTGTGGAGATCTATTTATCCAGCACCGGATATGTCATCCATAAAGCTTATAATGCTTTGGATGGACTGGCCATGCTGCAGAAATATGATATTAAACTTGCCATTGTGGATGTCATGATGCCGAAGATTGACGGCATAGAGATGTGCAAAAGGATCCGCGCAGGCAGAAATATACCAATTATCATATTAAGCGCTAAATCAGCGGATGTGGATAAGATACTGGGACTGAGTGTCGGGGCTGATGATTATATGATCAAACCTTTCAATCCCATGGAGCTGCTGGCAAGAGTCAAGTCTCAGCTCAGACGTTATCTGGAACTGAACCCGGGAACTCAGGTGGATCAGGACAGAATAGAAGTACAGGATGTTGTCATCGACACGAAGAAGCATCAGGTAACGGTGGATGGAAGAAATGTGGTGCTGACACCCATCGAGTTCAATATTCTGCAGCTTCTGGCCAGTCATCCGGGAAGAGTTTTCAGTACAGATGAGATATATGAAACTGTCTGGAATGAAAAGCTTTATGAGGCCAATAATACAGTGATGGTACATATGCGGAGACTACGGGAAAAAGTTGAGAAGAATCCCAGGTCTCCACAACTGATCAAGACGGTCTGGGGAGTGGGATATAAAATTGAAGGCTAAATTCAGTGAAAGTTTCAGAATACGCATTATGATATATACCTGTATCAGCCTTGGAACGGCAATGTTATGCGATTTGGCGGTACTTTTATTCTGTATCCGTTCACGGATCATGGTCAGCGATTACGATAAGGGAAACTGGCTGAGTTATAAGAGTATGAATAATGCCGGCTATCCTTATTCGACGCCGGCAAGAAGCATGTTAGGAGAATCGGATATTTTTTATAGAATGTTCGGCGTCGGAATCAAAGTTCAGCTGCTCATTCTGCTGGTTATTATTGCGCTTACCGTTTTTTTGCTGGTATTTTTCCTGCTGACCCGGCAGATGACTGAGTATATAGGTAATATTCTCAAAGGAGCTCAGCAGATGGCAGACGGAGATTTTGAATATCGGATTGATGTCCTCTATCAGGATGAGTTTTCCTGCATTGCTGACAGCATCAACAGAATGGCGGATACAGTACAGAGAATGCAGAAGAGGGAGCAGGAGGCAGAACAGACGAAAAATGAGCTTATTACGAATGTGGCACATGACCTGCGTACACCGCTGACATCCATTATCGGATATATCGATATTGTCAATACAAGAAAAGATTTGTCGGATGAACAAAAGGAAGAGTATCTGAAGATTACATGGGAGAAGGCTCGAAAGCTGGAAGGACTGATTAATGAACTTTTCAGCTTTACAAAGGTCAGTTATGGCGGAATGCCAATGAATCTGGCATCCATTGATCTGATCAAGCTGCTGGAGCAGGAAGTAGATGAACTGTATCCTTATTTTGAAGAGAATTCACTGAACTGCATTTTTGAGCCGGATGTGGACAGATGTATGATTATGGCGGACGGAGAGCGGCTGGTCAGAGTTTTTGATAATCTTCTGGGCAATGCCATACGATATGGCAAAGATGGCAAGATTATACGAATACGGACCAAAACTGATGCCGGCAGTATCAAAGTACAGACGATCAATTACGGGAGCGTTATTCCTCAGGAGAGTATTCCTTTCCTGTTTGAAAAGTTTTATAAAGTTGATACAGCCCGTCAGTCATCTGATAAAGGGACAGGGCTGGGGCTGGCCATTGCAAAAAGCATAGTGGAAAGCCATGGCGGTCAGATCACGGTAAGCAGCTCTTTTGATGGAACTATTTTTGAGGTAACCCTGCCAGTCACGGAGCAAGCGGCCAATTCAGTGGTAGAATAGCGGAGAGGCAACAAAATGATACAAGAAAGAAGAAGCATAGTTTGGCGTATATTGATGGTCCTTATTCTGTCCGGTCTGTGTGTCTGCATGATGGCGCATCCGTCCATGGCCGATGGAGAGGCGGAGCGGTTTACAATTGTATGCAGTGCCGGAGATGGTTTTTATATTCCGGACGGCATGGCTGAATATCCTGTTCGGATATCAGTCAGCAATAATGGCGCTGATTTTCACGGTGTGATTAAACTTATGATGTATACAGGCGATAATATGGAAGAGACGGTTGCCTATGTACAAAAGGCTGTCATTCCGGCGGGAGAGACTGAAAGCTTCAAATTTAATGTACAGAATATTTATTTTGATTTATCATCCTATAAGATACCTGTCAGAATCGAGCTTCTGGATGAGAACGGCAATCAGGTCAGCTGTCAGACACTGGAGTTTCAGGTCACATCAGATGGATCAGCGATTTTTCTTGGAGGTGTTGTCAGTAGGAATGATCAGATCAGTCAGTTGATGAATGCTTCCGGTTTTGATTACGAGACCGATTATGTTTACGGAAGAGTGACCATGCAGGGCATCAATCTCGCATCGGAAGATATCATGGTCATAGATCTGTCGAGGGCAGATATGCTGGTGCTGGATATGGATGTGACTGATGAGGCATGGGAGAAGATACTGGACTGGCTCATGACGGATGGACATCTGATGATGAGCAGGGATATTTATGATGTGCGCATCGGGAAAACATTGGATGATGATGCCATGACGACATGGGGAACCGGCCGTGTGCTTGTCTATGATTCGGAGAAAAAATGGAGCGGAACAGAACTGATACGTTCTATAAAGGCACTTTTTGGACCGACAGGCATGTCCGCACTGCTGGAAGGCAATGATAATTTTTGGCGTATCACCAACCAGCTCAGTTATGATATGTGGAGTAAGACACCAAAGATTGGTGGTTATCTGTTAGTATTGCTCATCTATATTCTGCTGATGGGACCGGCTGCTTATGTCTTTTTATCCCGGGGGAAGGACCGCAGAGAATATATGTGGGGGGTTATTCCGTGTCTTGCCATCGTATTTTCTCTTATTATTTATCAGTTGGGAAGTGCAGTGCGCTATTCAGATACATTTGTGCGATATAACAGTATTGTGCAATTGACAGATGAAGGGACCGTGGAGGATACCCGTATGATGGTGACCAGCCCGGATACAGAGCATACGATAGTAACGCTGGAAGGAAAATGTTCACTTATACCTCTGTTTGAAGATTATTACTGGGGCAGCAATGGAAGTTATTATGGAGATGGCAATATGAAAGATGATCGGAGCCGAGCCAGACTCATGACGGAGGCGTATGATTTGGCAATTACGTCGTCCGAAGAAAAAACAGATATACTGATCAACAGTGGTGAGGTATTTGATAACTCATATTTTTCTGTCTCCCGGATTCTTGAAAATGATGGGGAACTGAAAGCGGATCTGCAATTTTACCGTGGTTGTTTCAACGGAACGATTCGTAATACCACACCATGGAATCTGAAGAATGTATGGATTGCCTACCATGGCATTGGAATGGTATTGGGAGAATTGCCTGCAGGACAGAGTGTTGCTCTGAATCAGGCCGAGGCGGATATTGTGGTGACACCATACGCAGAATCATTTGATCTGGATCCGACTGTATATGGATCAGATGCCAATCAGACGGCAGCAAGATGGATCATGAGTAATTTGATAGACAACAGCGGTATGCTTCGCGACAGCAGTTGTGCGGTTATGGCTGGATTTACCGAAGATTATGATATTGGTATTGAAGACAGCGGTGAGATTGAATCTGTCAATGGTATGGCATTGATTGTTCAGAATATTGCAGTTCAATCATCCGGCAGAAACTGGTCGTCTCAGGCCCTTGTACATGGTACGGGCGTCAGTGATGATGATGAGATGAATTATGATACATACAGTTATATGATTTATAGCAGTGATGTCATCAATATCAATTATCAGCTGGATGGCGTCGGTTGCCCGGATTATATTAAGTGGGTGAACCATGATCCGAATGTACACATCGCGTTTTATAATTATGGTACCGGGAATTATGACAGTGTATTTGAGGATTCTTATGTCCTGTCCGGGGATGAACTGACACCGTATCTGGATGAGCAATATCATATCATGGCACAGGTGCAGGCTGATGATATGGGATACAACTCTTATATTCCTGCTCTTACTGTAACGGGAGGTAAAGCCGATGATTGAGATCAGACATTTATATAAGGCCTTTGGCGATCAGATGGTCCTCCGGGATCTGAATATGAAGATAGAGAATGGCTCTGTTTATGGCTTTGTGGGTCCTAACGGCGCCGGCAAGACGACAACCATGCGGATTATTGCCGGCCTTCTGAAGGCTGACAGCGGACAGATACTCATTGATGGGGTGGATATTGGGAACAGAAGGAAGGATGTTATCGGATATATGCCGGATTTTTTCGGTGTTTATGATAAATTAAAAGTTAAAGAATATATGTCCTTTTTTGCTTCAATTCATGGGCTGGAACATGATGAGACAGAAAAACGCACAGATGAATTACTGGAAATTGTTCATTTACAGGATAGAAAAGAGAGTTATGTGGATACTCTGTCGCGTGGTATGAAACAGCGACTCTGTCTGGCAAGATGTCTGATCCATGATCCGAAGCTGCTGATTCTGGATGAGCCTGCATCGGGGCTTGATCCAAGGGCCAGATTCGAATTCAAAGAGATTATCCGTCATCTCTGGCAGCAGGGACATACGATTCTGATTAGTTCACATATTCTTCCGGAATTGTCGGAAATGTGTACAGATATCGGTATTATAGATCATGGAAAATGTATGATGAACGGCAGTGTGGAGGAAATTGAACATCATATGCTGACGGCAGCACCGCTGGTGATAAAGATGATGGATAGAATAGAGGATGCTGTTCAGATCGTCAGGCAGAATTCCATGGTGGAGACACTTTCATATAATGATAATGAAATCCGTGCTGTTTTCAACGGCGGCAGGGAGGATGAGGTCTTTCTTCTGCGGCAGCTGCTGTCGGCAGATATTCCAGTCTATACTTTTAAGCGGGACAATGGCAATTTGGAGACATTATTTATGCAGATCACAGATCCGGAGGTGAAAAAAGATGCGTATGAATCCGGTATATAAAAAAGAACTGAAGATGATGGCGCGCTCCATGCAGCTTCCGGTGCTGGCAGTTGTCTTTAATAGTGTTCTGGCTGTTGTTGCGATGATCGTTCTTTATTGTATCAGGCAGATTGCCGTCAATAACGGTACGGCTCCTTATCAGTACATGATGGCATTTTATATGGGGATGCTGTCTATTGAAGTATTCCTGTTCTGTCTTTTTGTTCCGTCAACAGCGGGCGGAAGTATTGCCGGTGAAAGGGAAAGACAGACTCTGGATATACTTCTGGCTTCTAAAATGACTGTTCCGGGCATCATAGTGGGTAAGCTTATGTCCTGTATCAGTATGGCAATGCTTCTGGGAGTGTCCAGTCTGCCGGTGCTGGCTATTACAGTTATGTACGGCGGGATTGGCCTGACTGATATCTATCAGTCGGTGATATATGTGGGTTTTATTGTTCTCCTGATTGGGTGTGTGGGGGTTTTCTGTTCCTGCTGTTTTAAAAAGACAACCTTTGCATCAGTGGCCGCATACGGGATTATCATATTTCTGATGTTGGGTACGGTACTGATAGTGGCACTGCTGAATGCAGCTTATCAGCTGGGAACAGGCGGTGCTTCTGCGGACTATTATTATGACATTTTTTACGGAGCCGGCGCATCGGCAGTAAGGGGACTGGTATATATACTGCTTTTTAATCCGGCGGTTACTTACGCATTGGTGCTGTTCGGGCAGATGGGGAAGGCGGAGAGAATTGAAAGCTTTCTTCAGTCTTTTGGGGCGGCACAGAATGTGATAGGTCACTGGATCATTCTAAGCATTGCTGTTCAGATAGTATTTATGGCTGTTTTGTTTTTATTATCCGTTAAATATCTTGACCCTCAGAATGAGCGGTTCAAGGCGGGTGGAAAAGTATTAAAAAAACATAAAAGACAATAAAATCAGTTGCAATACTGACCTGAATCGAGGATAATAGAAGAGATGTCAAAAGGACAGATTCTAAATGATAAAGGAGATCGGTTGAAGTTGGTACAGGAAAGCTGGTTTGAAAGAATATGGCGTCTCATCACGCCGGAGCTGATATATTTCGGGATATGTTATCTGGTGGATATAGTTGTTGGAATATACTGGGGATATTCTATAATGGGAGACTATATAACAGATGATCTGACGATGGATATGGAAGGTTTTATGGCAGCGATGATGGAACTTCTGATGAAATATGCCATGCTCCTGCAGTCCATTGCGGCTTTGGCAGCCATATTTTTCCTGGTGCGTATGTACTTTAATGATTACAAAAAACGTCGTTTTGTCTTTAACAAGAAGAGCGTGAAGCCGCCATACTGGCTATTGCTGATACCGGCAGGTGTCTTTGCCTCTCTGGCAGGCAATATGCTGATGAATGTATCGGAGCTTGCGGAGATGTCGGAGAGTTTTCAGGAGTCGGAACAGCTGCTGTTCTCCGGACCTTTTATTATCCAGATTGTAGGAATTGGTATCATTATTCCGATTTGCGAGGAACTGATCTACCGGGGCCTGATTTATATGAGGATGCGCCAGTATCTCAATGTGAATATGGCCATCGTTGTATCAGCGCTGATATTCGGTATCGTTCATGGCAATATTGTTCAGGGTATCTATGCATTTCTGATTGGTATTCTGTTTGCTTATGCCTATGAGAAATATGGTTCACTGAAGGCACCGGTTATATTACATATTTCTGCAAATATTCTGTCGCTGATTCTGACGGTGGTGAATCCTTCATTTGACAGCAGAAGTATTCTGATGGGGATCGGAATGGTATCGGTTCTGTTATGTCTTGCAGTTCTATTTTTTATTGACAAGAATGTATCCGCAGAGCGAATCTATTTTACGAGCTGACGTACATTTGTGACGCAGTATTTTTCGGTCAGTGAGAGAACTCCTGAAAAACATGCCCATGGCAGATTGTTTTTCGGGAGTTTTTTCATGGCCCCTTTTGAGCAGATTCTGCTGAGAGACGGAAGGACTTTTGGAGACTGACTGGTGATTTTGCTGTCGATGGTTGATGATTGCCGAATGTTTTTAGATATGCTATACTTGGAATGTCAATTTACAGGAAACAGGCATTGACTTTTCCGGACGGATAGTGTAATATAAACATAAGTTCGGAGAACGGATGTTCACGGATATATCGGATATGGATTCCGGCAGAATGACAGAACTGAACAGCCGGTGATGTTTATAAATCAGTGGAGGAGACATAGGGATGGACAAAAGTGAGAAGTTAAAAGCTTTGGATGCGGCGATTTCAAGGATTGAGAAGGATTATGGCAAGGGATCGATCATGAAGCTGGGAGACAGGGGAACGGCCATGGATGTGGAGACGGTTCCTACAGGGTCTCTGAGTCTTGATCTGGCTCTTGGATTGGGGGGCCTGCCGAAGGGGCGGGTGATTGAGATATATGGACCTGAGTCTTCCGGTAAGACGACAGTCACTTTACATATGGTGGCAGAGGTGCAGAAGCGCGGCGGCATTGCGGGCTTTATAGATGCTGAACATGCACTGGATCCGGCTTATGCAAGGAATATCGGTGTAGATATCGACAATCTGTATATTTCCCAGCCGGATAACGGTGAGCAGGCCCTGGAGATTACGGAGACGATGGTTCGTTCAGGTGCCATTGATATTATTGTTGTAGACTCTGTGGCGGCGCTTGTTCCGAAGGCGGAGATCGATGGCGATATGGGTGATTCTCATGTGGGTCTTCAGGCCCGTCTGATGTCTCAGGCATTGAGAAAGCTGACAGCAGTCATCAGCAAGTCCAATTGTATTGTTATCTTTATTAACCAGCTGCGTGAGAAGGTGGGTGTCATGTTTGGCAATCCGGAGACAACGACCGGCGGACGTGCACTGAAGTTCTACTCTTCCATCAGACTGGACATCCGTCGTATTGAATCAATCAAGCAGGGCGGAGAGATCGTAGGCAACCGTACCCGTGTCAAGGTTGTGAAGAATAAAGTTGCACCTCCGTTCAAGGAAGCGGAATTTGATATTATGTTTGGCAAGGGTATCTCAAGAGAGGGCGATATTCTGGATCTTGCTGCCAACACAGGCATTGTCAATAAGAGCGGGGCATGGTATTCCTACAATGATGTGAAGATCGGTCAGGGACGTGAGAATACCAAGGCATATTTCCGAGAGAATCCGGCCATTATGGATGAGGTGGAGCATAAAGTGCGTGTACATTTTGGGTTGGAGAAGGATGACAATGGGACAGCTGGTGACAGGACATCTGCAGCTGTAGGTACAGCGGCAATTGATGAAGAGAATGTATGATGAGAGTTACGGCGGTTGAATATGTGACACGGCATAAGATGCGGGTTTCCCTTGACGGGGAACCTGCTTTTGTCTTGACGGACGGAAAGCTGGAGGAATGGCAGCTGCATGAGGGGGACGATCTGGATGATGAGCGTTCTGATGCATTGTTGGCATTTGCCGGACGGGAGGCTGCACGTGCGGCCATGGAGCTGCTGATTCGGAGAGATTATTCGGAAGCGGAACTATACAGCAAGCTGAGGCAGAAAGGATTTAATGACAGGATTGCCGGACAGGGCATGGCGTATGTTCATGCTTATCATTATCTGGATGATGAGCGTTACGCCAGTCAGCTTGTGGCTGGCAAAAAGGGAACGGTCAGCCGGAAGATGATGACCTTTCTGCTGCAGCAGAAAGGTGTGGATGATACCGTCATACAAAGAGTTATAGATGATGCAGAATGGAACGACGAGGATGGGATACGTTATGAGATCCGTAAGAAGTGTCAGTCTTCCGGAGAATTGTTTGAACTTTCAGAAAAAGACAGACAAAAGATGGTTCAATCCTTGATGAGGAAGGGGTATAATTACTCGGATATTTATCATATTATGAGGAATTTTGTGGATGTTGACCTATGAAAAAGAATTTAAAATAAACGGTAGTGCATCTGAGCAGAAAAAATGTATAATTAACCTGATAAAATCGTCACAAAATTTTGACAATTCAGGTGGATTTAGGAATAGAATACTTGACATAAATAGAAAAAAAGTATAAAATTTAAGTGTTGTATTCCTATACAATGAAAATTAAATAGGGAGGTGCTCCTGTGCAACCTGGTACGATTATCGCAGTCGTTATTGCTGTTATCGTAACTGCAGTTATTGTCTGGAATGTGGCAATTTCTTATAGAAAGAAAGTTGTAGAGGCTAAGATTGGCACCGCAGAAGAAAAAGCGCGCACGATTATAGACGAAGCTTTAAAAACTGCGGAGACAAAGAAGCGCGAAGGTTTGTTGGAACTTAAAGAAGAAACTTTAAAGAATAAAAACGAACTGGAGAGAGAGAGCAAGGAACGACGTACAGAGTTACAGAAGTTTGAGAAACGCGTTCTCGCGAAGGAAGAAGCACTGGACCGTAAAGCTGATTCTCTTGAGAAGAAGGAAAGTCAGCTGGCTTCAAGAGAAGACAGACTGAACAAGCGTCAGGCTGAGGTCGATGCTCTGAGTGAGAAACGGGTGCAGGAACTTGAACGAATCTCAGGTTTAACCTCCGAACAGGCAAAAGATTATCTTCTGAAGACTGTGGAAGATGAAGTGAAGCATGAAACAGCAATGTTAGTTAAGGAACTTGAAGTCCGTGCGAAGGAAGAAGCTGGCAAGAAAGCCAAAGAGTACGTGGTGACAGCTATTCAGAAATGTGCAGCTGACCATGTGGCAGAGACAACCATCTCTGTTGTACCGCTTCCGAATGACGAGATGAAGGGACGTATTATTGGGCGTGAAGGCCGTAATATACGTACGTTGGAGACGATGACAGGTGTGGATCTGATTATTGATGACACACCGGAAGCAGTTATTCTCTCCAGTTTTGACCCGATTCGACGTGAAGTTGCCCGAATTGCTCTTGAGAAACTGATCGTTGATGGAAGAATCCATCCGGCAAGAATCGAAGAGATGGTGGAGAAGGCTCAGAAAGAGGTCGAGACAATGATTCGCGAGGAAGGTGAAGCTGCTACACTGGAGGTCGGTGTACATGGTATTCATCCGGAACTCGTTCGTCTTTTAGGCAAGATGAAGTTCAGAACAAGCTATGGTCAGAATGCATTGAAGCATTCTATTGAAGTTGCCCAGTTGTCGGGACTGCTGGCAGCTGAGATTGGTGTTGATATCCGTCTGGCAAAGCGTGCCGGTTTATTACATGATATCGGTAAGTCTGTGGATCATGAAATGGAAGGCTCACACATTCAGATCGGTGTTGAATTATGTAAGAAATACAAGGAATCACCGATTGTTATCAATGCTGTCGAATCTCATCATGGTGATGTAGAACCGACATCACTGATTGCATGTATTGTACAGGCAGCAGATACTATTTCTGCGGCAAGGCCGGGTGCAAGACGTGAGACATTAGAAACTTATACTAACAGATTAAAACAGTTAGAGGACATTTCCAACGGCTTTAAAGGCGTTGACAAATCTTTTGCAATTCAGGCAGGTAGAGAGATTCGTGTTATGGTAGTTCCAGAGCAGGTAAGTGATTCTGACATGATCTTACTTGCAAGAGATATAGCGAAGCAGATTGAAGCAGAGCTTGAATATCCGGGTCAGATTAAAGTAAATGTAATCAGAGAGTCGAGAGTTATGGAATACGCTAAATAAGCATTATTCATACAAATAGCTACAGATACTGTTTGTTTATAAACTTTGATGGAGGACAATTTAGAGGTAGAACAGATCGATTATCGGTTTTTCTGCCTCTTTTTTCTCTGCTTGGCGAAAGAATGTTCACAGGGGGAATAAGATGGTTAGGATGCATAATTTGGTTGATATATTTGACAGGGAACTGGAGATACTGGATGCAGATGAAGAAAAAATGATCTATGTACTGGATCAGAAAAGTGACAGGGGCAATCTGTGCAGCATTGGACAGTATGATTTTATCAGTAACGAATTTAAAATATTGATATCGTTGGAAGGAACGAGACTCTATGAAAGCTTTCGTACATACGGAGCCATGAAGGACTATTTTTATGCTGTAACAGTCGAATCGGATTACAGGCTTCGGCTTCAGGAAATAGACTGTCATACCTGGCAGATCCGACAGACCTGCTGGCTTATACCGGAAGGAGAGGTACTGAATATTTATCCTATATATCCGGATTATCTTATCGTCACAGATGAAGTGGCGGCCACGGATGAGATTCTTCTGAAGTTTGACGACGAGGATTATGCAGGCAAATACTATACTCTGACTTATCTGTATAACCTGAAGACAGGGGAAAAAAGGTATTTACATGATATATTGGATCATATGGAACTGATGGATGTTCAGGCTGTGCCGGATAAGGATGGGGGCAGTCAGCTTTATTTTATGCTTCAGTGTCTGAATTCATCGGGGGGGCAGGAGAATAAGCTGTGTTCTGTGTCTGTTTACTATTTTCTGGCATCTCTGTTGGAGGGTTTAAAGCCTTCCTTTAAGATAATAGAGGATCTGGGGCCGGATATCACTATAGCACGTATTCCAATGCAGGATGGAGAATACGGTTATCGATTGATGGATCATAAGATCCGGAAGACGGATATCTGTAAGCTTCAGGCAGAGGATGGAACAGTCAGGAAAAATATACGGACATCGGTTTTATGGCCGGAGGGCGGAGAGATCGTCTATGCGCCTGAAGGGAAAGACGTTTATCATGTTATGGAAACGTCGGGAGAGAATATTCGGGTTACAGATCTGATAAATCCGGAACGGTCATTTGAATACGATTCAAAATACGGTGATTTTTCCGGTATCTATATGGAGGATCTGGCGGTTACGGTCTTTTATCAGACACAGATGTTAAAAGAAGATATGGTCTTTAAAGAATGTGCTGCAGTTCATCATCCGGAAAGCGGAAATGTGGATGTATATGAAGGAAATATCCAGATAAAAAACGGTCAGATCATGTTGTTAAGAAGTTTTTTATATCTGTAAAATACAGTTCAGTAAGTGAATATTTTATGGTACAATAAATAAAAACAATAATAATAATTTGAAAGGATGATAGATAAAATGAGTGAAGCATGCAATGAATCAAGCTGTAGTTCATGTTCTGTGGAGGGATGTTCTTCACGAAAGGCAGATTTGAAAGAGCCTGCTAATAAATTCAGTCATATTCAACACGTTATTGGTGTTGTCAGCGGTAAGGGGGGTGTCGGCAAGTCTCTTGTGACTTCTGAACTGGCTGTTAAGCTGCACCGTCAGGGATACAAAGTGGGTGTACTCGATGCTGATATTACAGGTCCTTCTATCCCAAAGGTTTTCGGTATTCATGAGCAGGCAGTAGGCAATGATAATGGTGTGTTCCCGGCTCAGACACCGGAAGGTATCAAGATTATTTCTGTTAATCTGATGCTTGAGAATGAGGATGATCCGGTTATCTGGAGAGGTCCGGTTATCGCGGGTGTTGTGAAACAGTTCTGGAATGAAGTTATCTGGGGTGATCTGGATTATCTTCTGGTTGATATGCCGCCGGGTACAGGAGATGTCCCGCTGACAGTCTTCCAGTCATTGCCTGTGGATGGTGTTATTATTGTTACCTCTCCGCAGGAGCTGGTGGAGATGATCGTCAAGAAAGCCTATAATATGGCCAGGATGATGAATATCCCTGTTCTTGGTCTTGTTCAGAATATGAGCTATCTGATCTGTCCGGACTGCGGCAGACTGATTTATATTTACGGAGAGGGCAAGGGTGAAGAGATGGCGAAAGAGCTGTCGATTCCATCCTACGCAAGCCTGCCGATCGATCCGGCTATTGCCTCATTATGTGACGCAGGCCGTATTGAAGAGTTTGACCATCCTTATCTTGATGCCATGGTCAAATATCTTGCAGCTTTATAATATTCAGATCCATACGGAGGAGACATGTTTACAATTAGAGAATATGCCATGCCTGAATCACTGGAAGAAGCCTATACCATTCTGAAATCACGAAAGGGTAATCAGATACTCGGAGGATGTGCATGGTTACGATTGGGAAAAAAGAGGATTAATATTGCAGTGGACCTGTCCAAATGCGGTCTTGATTATATCAGAGAAGATGAAGAAAGAATTGAGATTGGTGCCATGACTTCTTATCGCAGCGTTGAGACCAGTGATATCCTTCATGGATACTTTAATGGTGTCATCGCCGATTCGGTATCATCGATTATCGGGACACAGTTCAGGAATACGGTGACTGTGGGTGGTTCTGTGTATGGAAGATTTGGATTTTCTGATTTTCTCACACCTCTTCTTGCACTGGATACAACTGTTGTTTTATACAAGAAGGGCAGTGTTCCACTGGAAGACTTTATGAATATGCCTTATGAAAAAGATATCATTGAGAAAGTTGTCATTGCAAAGGATGGAAGAAAAGCTTCCTATCAGATGTTCAGAAACTCAAGAGCCGATTTCCCGGTTCTGAATCTTGCAGTCAGTAAGGCTGCCGACGGAAGCTTCCGGGTGACAGTTGGGGCCAGGGGACCAAAGGCTGTCAGAGCAGAGAAAACAGCTGCCTATCTGACGGAACAATTGGCATCAGAAAACGGCAATATGGATGATATGATTAAAGAAGCCGGTCGTTTGCTTGTGAATGAAGTGAAATTTACAGATAATATGCGTGCCAGTGCAGAATACAGAAAAATTTTAAGCGGTGTTCTTCTTGGAAAGGCAGTCAGGGAGGTGGAAGCATGCTGATTCATATCTATATTAATGGACAAAAGACAAAGATCCATTGTCAGCCTGACGCCATGCTCCTGGACGTTCTGAGAGATGCCGGCTGCAAGAGTGTAAAATGTGGATGCGATACGACCAACTGTGGATTATGTACAGTCTGGCTTGACGGCAAACCGGTTCTGTCCTGTTCTGTTCCGGCAGCAAGAGTGAATGAGCGCCATGTGACAACGCTTGAGGGTGTTCAGGATGAAGCGGAGAAGTTTGGCTCCTATCTGGTGGCTGAGGGCGCAGAACAGTGTGGTTTCTGCAGCCCGGGACTGATCATGAATGTGATTGCCATGAAAAAAGAACTGGATCATCCAACGGATGATGAGATCCGTCATTATCTCGAAGGCAATCTGTGCAGATGTACGGGATATATGGGACAGATGCGCGCTATCAGGAATTATATGGAGGTGGAAGCATGAGATATGTCAGCCAACCGGTGAAAAAGCTGGACGGTATGCCGATCGTCAAAGGCAAACCGCTGTATACCAATGACCTTGCGCCGAACGACTGTCTGATCGTGCTGGCGCTGCGCAGTCCTTATGCCTATGCCCGTATTAAATCCATTGATACTTCCAAAGCCATGCTGGTAAAGGGAGTGGCATGTGTCCTGACTTATAAGGATGTTCCGCATGTCCGCTTTACCAATGCCGGACAGACCTATCCGGAATGTTCGGCTTATGACCGTCTGATTCTGGATGAGTATGTCAGATATATCGGTGATGAGGTTGCACTTGTGGCTGCTTCCAATGAGAAGGCAGCTCTGCAGGCGCTGAAGATGATCAAGGTAGAATATGAAGTTCTGGAACCGCTGCTTGATTATAAGAAGGCAGCAGATAATCCGGTTATCGTGCATAATTATGACGATTATTTCACACATTATCCGAGTTTTAATTCAGATAATAAACGTAATATCGTCGTGGATGGCGTGGAAGAACACGGAGATGTGGACAAAGAGATGGCTGAGAGCGATGTCATTGCTGAAGGCGAGTATGAGATACAGGCTCAGGAGCAGTGTATGATGGAGACTTTCAGAACATACACTTATCTGGATCATATGAACCGTCTGGTTGTGGTATCTTCCACGCAGGTACCGTTCCATGTCAGAAGATCTCTGGCCAGAGCACTGCAGATACCGCAGTCGAGGATCCGTGTGGTAAAACCGCGTATCGGCGGTGGCTTTGGTGCCAAGCAGACGATTGTTTCGGAATATTATCCGGCTATCGTAACGCTTAAGACAGGCAAGGCAGCCAAGATGCTCTACACCAGGAAAGAGGCTTTCACCTGCTCCAACAGCCGTCATCAGATGACCATAAAGGTACGTGTCGGTGCGGATAAGGAAGGTCATATTAAGGCGATTGAGCTGGATACATTGTCCAATCAGGGAGCTTATGGTGAACATGGGACAACGACGATCGGATTGTCCGGCCATAAATCCATTCCTCTCTATAATCAGGCCAATGCTCATCGGTTTAAATACCGCGGTGTTTATACCAATACCATGCCGGCAGCAGCTTTCAGAGGATATGGCGCTACTCAGGGACAATTTGCCCTTGAATCTACGGTGAACAAGCTGGCTAATATGCTGAATATGGATCCTATAGAGATCCGTGAGAAGAATATGCTGCAGATGGGCGAGATTATGCCGGCTTACTACAATGAACCTCTCAACAGCAGTGCATTGGATCGTTGTATCCAGAGGGGACGGGAGATGATCGGCTGGGATGAGAAATATCCTTGCCGTGAGATCAGTCCGACGAAGGTACGAGCTGTCGGAATGGCAATCTCCATGCAGGGCTCCGGTATTTCCAATGTGGATACGGCCGGTGCGGAAATCAAGCTGAATGACGATGGTTATTATACATTGAAAATAGGTGCAACGGATATGGGTACGGGCTGTGATACCTCCATGACTCAGATCGCGGCTGAAACACTTCTGGCGGATATGGATCAGTTCATTGTGGCAGGTGTCGATACGGATATTTCACCGTTTGACCCGGGCTCCTATGCATCCAGTACGACCTATGTAACGGGCATGGCCGTTTATAATGCAGCCTGTGATCTGAAGAATAAGATTATTACAGCCGGGGCAAAGATGCTTTATCCGGACCGTTATCTGGATGATTCGGATAAAGTGAATACGAAGAAATTCTATTTTGACGGCACCCGTGTTATGGAAGTGGCTACTGGCAGGTTTATATCCATACATGATATAGCTGTTCACTGTGCCGGTTCCAGCGATGGTAATTATCTCAATGGCAGCGGCTTCTATTCCAGTCCTGTTTCACCACCGCCATTAATGGCCGGTTTTGTGGAGATTGAGCTGGATAAGGAGACCGGACAGTTTGATATCATAGATTATGTGGGTGTTGTTGACTGCGGAACCATCATCAACAGCAATATTACCCGGGGACAGACAGAGGGGGGTATCTGTCAGGGTATCGGCCTGGCCATGTATGAAGATGTGCAGTACGACAAGAAGGGCCGCATGATGACAGATTCTTTCATGCAGTATAAGATACCGAATCGTGTGGATGTGAAGAAAATCCGTGTTGAATTTGAATCCAGCTATGAGCCGACGGGACCTTACGGGGCAAAATCCATCGGAGAGATCGTAGTCAATACACCGGCACCGGCCATTGCAGATGCTGTTTACAATGCCTGCGGTGTCCGTTGTACATCCCTTCCGATTACACCTGAGAAGGTCATGATGGGAATGCTGAAGAATAAAATGGAGCAGGAAAAATAATATGAATAATTATCGGATTCCCATTGAGAAGATGATGGATCCGTTGCTGGCGCAGGGCTGCAGGGTGTTTTCAGTGGCCGGTTCCGGAGGGAAAACGACACTGATCCGCAAAGCTGCCCTGCATTACGCAAAAACTGTACATGTGGGGGTGGCTGCATCTACAAAGATGTGTCTTCCGGACAGTCAGTGGCAGTACAAAGGGCTGATTCCGCCTGTTGTGCTGCCGGATAGTCCGGTAGATGCAGGAGAAGCAGTCCCTCCTCTCTGTTTTTATGCGGAGCATATTCTTCCTGTGGGGAAAATATGGGGTATAGGTGATAAAATGATGTCACGGGCTCTGGAAAGAAGCGGGGTACTTCTGGTGGAGGCGGATGGTTCCAACCGGAAACCACTGAAGGGCTGGAGAGAGGATGAACCTGTTATCGTGCCAGAGACAGATGTGACGATAGGTATTCTTCCCATGCATTGCCTGGGACAGAGAATTGATGAATCAATGGTTCACCGTCTGGAAGCATTTACAGCTATTACGGGACTGAATATCGGAGACAAAATGAATATGGATGCCTATGTGCGGCTGATCACCCACTCTAATGGATTGTTTGGGCACGGGAGAGGCAGAAGAATACTGGTGCTGAACCGTGTGAATAATGATGAGCTGAGGACAGCTGCCAGGGTCATTGCTGAACAGTCAGAGCACTGTATTGACCGGTGGATTGCGGGGTGTCTGGAGGATGAATGAGATAACGGCCATAGTGCTTGCTTCGGGGCTTTCCAGAAGAATGGGCTGCAATAAACTTTTGCTGGATATCGATGGGATTCCCATGATCTCACATGTACTGAAGCTTTTGAAAGATTTTGATTTCAGAGAAGTACTGGTGGTGACGGGGTATCCCGGGATAGAGCGTATTGCGAAGATATTCGGCTTTCAAACTGTTTTGAATGATAGTCCGGAAATCGGACAAAGTCATTCGGTTGTCCTTGGTGTGACGGCGAGTCCTGATTCAGGAGGCTGGCTTTTTTTCAATGGAGATACGCCTCAGCTAAAGACAGGTACTATCAGAAGGATTCTTGAGACGGCAGAAGCAAATAAAACCGAAAGCAGAGAAAAAATTCTTGTTCCGAGATATGGAGGGCGACCGGGACAGCCCGTATATTTTCCTCCGGGATTTTACGGGGAACTTGCGGCTCTTACAGGAGATCAGGGCGGTCGTCAGGTAATACGCAGACATCCTTCAGATGTCTGTTATCTGGATATAGAGGATGCAGGTCAGGGAATAGATATTGATACACCGGAGGATTTAAAAAAATTATCAGAGGACTGAGTATATGAATAAAAGAATTGTAGTCCGCGGCGGCGGCGATCTGGCCACAGGGACTATTTATTGTCTGCATCAGTGCGGTTATCAGGTGCTGGTGCTTGAAATAGAAAAACCGACAGCCATCCGGCGCAGTGTTGCTTTTTCTGAGGCCATGTATGACGGGGAGACCGTTGTGGAAGGCGTTTGGGCCAGAAGAATAGAAAATGCGAAAGAAGCTGTCCAGTGCTGGCAGGAGGGCGTGATTCCTATATTACAGGATGAGACAGCAGTCAGTGTCGGAATAATTGAGCCCTTCGCATTTATTGATGCGGCCATTGCAAAGAAAAATCTCGGTACAGTTATTGACATGGCTCCGCTTGTCATTGGCCTGGGGCCTGGTTTTACGGCAGGTATAGATGTGGATCGGGTTATCGAGACGAAGAGAGGACATCGGCTGGGACGAATTATCCGGGATGGGGCAGCCGTTGCCAATACAGGGATTCCAGGTATTATAGGCGGCTATGGCAAAGAAAGAGTGATTCACTCGCCGGCGTCAGGTCTATTTACGGCATCAGCCCGAATCGGAGATATTGTCAGCAAAGGAGATCTCATTGCGCATGTAGGTCACACGCCGGTATATGCGTCTCTTGATGGCGTTCTGAGGGGAATTTTGCATGATGGCCTGGAGATACCGGAGCATTTTAAGATTGCGGATATTGATCCGAGATTGTCAGAAAGAGAGAATTGTTTTACCATATCGGATAAGGCAAGAGCCATTGCCGGTGGTGTGCTGCAGGCAATATGTATGTATGAATACGAGCAGGAAAAAGGAGAGGTTTAGAATGAAATGTATTCCTGTAGAGGAAGCAGTGGGAACTATTTTATGTCATGATATTACTCAGATACTTCCGGGAGAATTTAAAGGGAGAAGGTTTAAAAAAGGAGATATCATTAAGGAAGAAGATATTCCTGTTCTTCTGTCTCTCGGAAAAGACAGAATCTATGTGTGGGAGAATGTGGAAGGCATGGTCCATGAAAATGATGCTGCCATATTCCTGAAGGATATTACCATGGGGGAAGGACTGACCTATGGAGAGATTAAAGAAGGAAAAATCACTTTTAGCGCTGCATATGACGGCCTGCTGAAGGTGGATGCGGACAGACTGCTGGAGCTGAATATGCTCGGGGAGATTTCTTTTGCCAGCCTCCACAATAATCTGCCTGTGACAAAGGGACAGGCGGTAGCCGGTACCCGCGTGATTCCGCTGGTTATTGATCAGAAGAAGCTGGATCAGGCAAAAGAGGTGCTGGACGGACATAAAATTATAGAAGTAAAACCAATGCATCGTATGACAATTGGTATCGTTACAACGGGCAATGAGGTCTACTATCATAGAATAGAAGATAAATTCGGTCCGATCCTTCGGAAGAAGATGGAACATTATCACTGTCAGGTAGCAGGGCAGACCTTTGTGCCGGATGATAAAGAGAAGATTCAGAATGCCATCAGAGAATGGCTTGATCAGGGCGTGGATATGGTGTTTTGTACAGGAGGCATGTCTGTGGATCCGGATGATCTCACACCGGCAGCTATCAGAGATTCGGGATGTGAGATCGTGACTTATGGTACACCGGTGCTTCCCGGGGCTATGTTCCTTGTATCCTATGATCCGAAAGGACGGCCGGTACTCGGTCTCCCGGGATGCGTCATGCATGCAGGTGTGACTGTCTTCGACCTGGTATTCCCAAGAATACTGGCAGGTGAAAAGATTACAATGAGAGATATCGCTGCCTATGGCCATGGCGGATTATGCACCAGCTGTCCGAACTGCACCTATCCAAACTGTCATTTCGGCAAGGTATAAAATGACCGGCATATATGCCGGTCATTTTATTTATAAATCTGCATCTGTAAATTCAATAAGACCCCGTCCGAGTCTGGAGATCCTTGCAAGGGAACGAACTTCATAACCACTGTCCTCAAGGCGCTTGCGTCCGCGCTGGAATGCCTTCTCGATCAGAATGGCAATACCGCCGACTCTGGCACCGCCCATCTCAACAAGGCGTGTGGCGCCGTTGGCAGCTTCGCCGTTGGCAAGAAAATCATCAATGACAAGGATCACGTCATCCGGCTGGATATAATTCCGGGATAATGTGAGCTCATAGCTGGTACCCTTCGTAAAAGATGTGATATTTGTCTGGAATACAGCGCCTGTCAGAACCTTTGATGTCTGCTTCTTCAGGATGACCATAGGGACACCAAGTTCCATGGCTGTATAGACGGCAGGTGCAATGCCGGAACTCTCAATTGTAAATACCTTCGTAATGCCTTTATCTTTATAATAGGCAGCAAATGTTTTGCCGATCTCACTCATTAAAACAGGGTCCACCTGATGGTTAATGAAACTATCTACTTTTAGAACCGTTTCGCTGAGAGCCTGTCCATCGGTACGTATCTTATCTTCCAATCGCTTCATTTTACCTACCTCGCAAATCTTCTTTCTCGATCTTTTTGACATTATAGCACATATTGTCGGTTAGATAAAGACAATTTGCAGCTAAAAAAAATTTATTTCTCTGAAATTCGTTCACATATCTATCATAAATATCTGCTATACTGAAAGTAAACAAAAAGGCAGATATGACCTGATGATATATATGAAGAGGTATTGAATATGGAAAGTTTAAAAATACTGGTTGTGGATGATGAGAGCAGAATGAGGAAACTGGTCAGAGATTTCCTGACTAAAAAGGGATATTCTGTTATTGAGGCTGCTGATGGTGAAGAAGCAGTTGATAGATTTTTTGAGACAAAGGATATTGCATTGATTATTCTGGATGTGATGATGCCAAAAATGGATGGATGGCAGGTATGTCGTGAGATCCGTCAATATTCAAAGGTTCCGATTATCATGCTGACGGCCAAAAGTGATGAAAAAGACGAACTCCAGGGGTTTGATCTGGGGGTTGATGAATACATTACGAAGCCTTTCAGTCCGAAGATTCTGGTGGCCCGGGTGGAAGCCATTCTTCGCAGGAGCAATGTTCTGGCATCGGAAGATGTACTGGAGGCAGGCGGTATTGTTCTGAATAAGGCGGCCCATGAGGTGACCATCGATGGTCAGCCGGTGGAACTGAGCTACAAGGAATTTGAATTATTATCCTATTTCCTTTCCAATCAGGGAGTCGCTCTTTCGCGGGAGCGTATTCTGAATAATGTGTGGAATTATGATTATTTTGGTGATGCGAGAACTATCGATACCCATGTGAAGAAACTGCGCAGTAAATTGAAAGAGAAAGGCGATTATATTGTTACCATCTGGGGCATGGGATACAAATTCGATGTTAATGGTAAATAATAGACAGGTTGTGTGATGTTTCGAAAAAAATCTTTGAAGGTTAAATTATCTTTGATTTTAATTTGTATGGTACTGCTCATATCGGCATCATCAGTGAGCCTCAGTAATATATTTCTCAATCGATATTATCTATATGATAAGAATCAGACGTTGATTTCCGCATATGAGAGTATCAGCGAGCTGTACGCGGCTGAACTGGAAAATGAAAATGCTGCTGATAAATCGGACAGTCAGACCTATAGAATTCCAAGCAGCAGTATTTCCGATGAGTTATGTCTGAAACTGGACCGGTTCAGCCAGAATCGTAATCTGTCCATTATCATTTACAGAGATATGGGGAATCTGATCTTTGATTATCTGTTGAGAAGCAGCAGCACAAAACTGCTGTTGTATTCTTCACTGGGAATGAACCAGGATAGTAAGGTGGAGAGCAGTAATATTTACAGCGACTATATTAATTCTGATAAAAGTGAGAGTGAAGTCAGTATTACGACGGATGAATACAAGATTAGAAAAGTGGATGTAAAAAGACTGGGGGCATCTTACATCTATCTGGAGGGTGTCTTTAAAAACGGGGATCACATTTTAATAAGAGCCTCTGTGGCCGGCATTACCGAAAGTGTTAATATATCCAATCGCTTTTTCCTGTACATCTCTTTAATCGCAGCCGTTATTGGATTTGTAGTCATGTATTTTGTCAGCAATAGTTTTCTGGGACCGATCACAGTACTGACAAATATTGCAAAACGTATGTCGCAGCTGGATTTTACAGTGAAGTATGAGGTGAAGACAGAGGATGAAGTTGGTATTCTTGGCAATAGTATGAATGTGCTGTCTGAGACATTGGAGCAAGCATTGGCAGAATTGAAGGCGGCAAACACCGAATTGAAAAAGGATCTTGAAAAAAAGGAACAGATCGATGCTATGCGAAAGGATTTTCTTTCCAATGTCTCCCATGAGCTGAAGACACCGATAGCCCTGATCCAGGGCTATGCGGAAGGCTTACTGGACAATATCAATGATGATGAGGAGAGCAGACAGTTCTATTGTGAGGTCATTGTGGATGAGGCACAGAAAATGAACCAGATGGTAAAGAAGCTGATGGCATTAAACCAGCTGGAATTCGGTTATAATACAATTTCCATGGAGCATTTTGATATTATAGCTTTGATTCATGCCGTTATTGCAAAATCTGACATTCTGTTGAAGCAGAAGGAGATCCGCCTGATTTTTGACTGGAAGGAACCGGTTTATGTGTGGAGTGATGCTTACATGGCCGAGGAAGTATTTACAAACTATCTGACCAATGCCATCAATCATGTGGACGGAGAGCGAAGGATAGAGATAAGAATTGATAAGAAAGACGAAACAGTGAGAATCATTGTTTTTAATACAGGTGAGCAGATTCCGGAGGCTGATATCGGCAGTATATGGGATAAGTTCTATAAGGTTGACAAAGCCAGAACCAGGGAATACGGAGGCAGCGGAGTAGGCTTGTCCATCGTCAAAGCATCCATGGAACAGCTGGGACAGGCGTACGGTGTCCAGAACTGTGAAGATGGGGTTATGTTCTGGTTTGAACTGGATTGCCGGAATGCAGTGGATCTTATTCAGGAATAAAAAAAAGGGAGTGCGTGAAACCGCGCTCCCTGTTCTATGTTTTGCATGTAGAATTCATATATGCATATGTTGTTATGTAATATCTGATATTAGTCGAAAAGGTTGATTCTGCCTGAAACTTCTTCGTTGATGGTATAGTAGCATGCGTTTTCTTCAGGCTTTACATAAAGGTTTAATTCTTTGATATCTTTGATTTTGTTGCCGTCTGCAACCCAAAGCTCTTTAATCTTCGCAATAAGGGTTTTCTCTTCCACCTGTCTGCCATAAGATTCTACGTAAAATGCTGTTTTCATAAATAGCCTCCTTACAATACCTTATGAAATCTACGAAACATACTATGTTATAATAGTATATTATGGCATGAATTGCAATCAAAAAAATTTATTGTTTCAAATATATACAAAAATGCATGGTAAAATACACAATTAATTGAAAAAAAGAAATTAAAAAAAAGTAAGAAGGTCAAAGCTTTTTATGATATGATAAGAAAAACTTGGTGAATATGTATGTTTTTGACTGTTAAAAATTTGATAATTTTATAAAATAGGAGAAAAAGCGCCTTTATATAGGAATTATTGGAAAAGTTGAAACAAATTAACTAAAATCGTGTTAATTTTACAAAATATCTGGTATGCCCGGCAGTGATGTGATAGAATCGTAATAAGTGTAACTGTTATATGATAAAGTGAGAAAGTCGTTGGATAATAGATGGAGGTTTCTATGATAGCAATCATTGATTATGATGCCGGGAATATGAAGAGTGTTGAGAAGGCTTTCCAGTACCTGGGAGAGAATGTTGTGATTACAAGGAAAAGAGAGGAACTCCTTGGAGCTGACAAAGTAGTGCTGCCGGGTGTGGGTGCCTTTGGAGATGCCATGGGGAGGCTCCAGGCCTATGGTCTTGTGGATACCATTAAAGATATTGTAGATGACGGGAAACCTTTCCTGGGGATCTGTCTGGGATTACAGCTTTTATTTGAACAAAGCGAAGAAAGCCCGGGTGTGGAAGGGCTTGGCCTGCTGAAGGGAGAGATTGTGCGTATACCTTCGGCAGAAGGTCTGAAGATACCACATATGGGCTGGAATTCTATTGATATCAAAGAGGGCAGCCGTCTGTTTAAAGGTATCAGCCGCCAGGCTTATATGTATTTTGTTCATTCCTATTATCTGAAAGCGGAGAATCCTGAGGATGTGGCAGCTACCACATGGTATAGTACACTGATACATGCTGCTGTTGAACATGACAATATCTTTGCTTGCCAGTTTCATCCGGAGAAGAGCAGTGAGATTGGTCTGAGAATATTGAAGAATTTTGCTGACCTGCGTCTGTAACGGAGAGGAGATATATATGTTTACGAAAAGAATTATTCCATGTCTGGATGTCAATAACGGACGAGTTGTCAAAGGTGTGAATTTTGTAAATCTGCAGGATGCCGGTGATCCGGTGGCCATTGCGGCAGCCTACGATCAGGCGGGTGCGGATGAGCTGGTTTTCCTGGATATTACAGCTTCCAGTGACGGAAGAAATACGGTAGTGGAGCTTGTAAGAAGAGTGGCGGAGAAAGTATTCATTCCGTTTACCGTCGGCGGTGGTATCCGTACCGTCGATGACTTCAGGGCAGTTTTGCGTGAAGGGGCGGATAAGGTATCTGTCAACTCAGCTGCTATTGATCGTCCGGAACTGATCGCTGAGGCGGCAGAGAAATTTGGCAGTCAATGTGTAGTGGTGGCAATTGATGCTAAAAGACGTGCCAGTGGTGACGGCTGGACGATCTACAAACATGGAGGAAGAATCGATACTGGTATCGATGCCATTGAGTGGGCACGCAAAGTATGTGATCTTGGTGCAGGGGAGATACTTCTGACCAGTATGGATTGCGATGGGACAAAAGCAGGTTACGATATAGAGCTGACCCGGACAGTGGCTGAGAATGTGGCAGTTCCGGTCATTGCCTCCGGTGGTGCGGGTGAAATGGTACACTTTTATGATGCATTGACAGAGGGGAAAGCGGATGCCGCACTGGCTGCGTCATTGTTCCATTATAAAGAGCTGGAGATACGTGATCTGAAGGAATATCTCAATTCCAGATCAGTCAGTGTAAGGCTGAGATAATACAAATTGAATGGGGGATAAATATGGGAGCAATTGCCAATGACTGGCTGGAACCGCTGAAACCGGAATTTTCCAAGCCTTATTATGCAAAACTATATAAAACTGTATTGGAGGAATATACAAATCATCAGATATTCCCGCCATCGGATCAGATCTTTCATGCCTTTGAGGCAACACCGCTTAAAGATGTGAAAGTATTGATATTGGGGCAGGATCCTTATCATGGAGATGGTCAGGCCCACGGTTTGTGCTTTTCAGTACAGCCAAATGTGGAAATCCCACCGTCTCTGGTGAATATATATACGGAGCTTCAGGGTGATCTGGGCTGCTACATACCGAATAACGGATATCTGGAGAAATGGGCCAGACAGGGTGTCATGCTTCTGAACACGGTGTTGACTGTTCGGGCTCATCAGGCCAATTCCCACAGGGGCATCGGTTGGGAGCAGTTTACGGATGCAGCCATCAGAATTCTTAATGAGCAGGACCGTCCGATCGTTTTCATTCTCTGGGGGCGGCCGGCACAGCAGAAAAAAGCCATGCTGAATAATCCAAAGCATCTGATACTGGAAGCGCCGCATCCGAGTCCGTTGTCTGCCTACAGGGGCTTTTTCGGCAGCAAACCTTTCAGCCAGACCAACAGGTTCCTTATGGAACACGGTATTGAGCCGATTGACTGGCAGATTGAAAATATATAGCAGCGGAACCAGATTGACTTGGCAAGATATGCAAATATATCTTCTTGGCAGAAGAACGAGTCCGGTCTATATATTTCTGCCGCTGGCAGCGATCCTGTTTTTAATACCAAGTTATATTTTGTGGAGGATTGGTGTGCGCCATTATAAGTCCAGTGGTTCATAATTGGAATATTGAGCACAGTTGCGCTGTAAATTTATCGTAAAATATCGCATAGATTTCAACAAAATTCTGAGCTATAATGAAAAAAAGACTGAATGAGGAATTCGTTATGCCAAATATAAAGCCGATTTCTGATTTGAGAAATTATTCAGCAGTATTAGACAGCGTGGCTATTGGTTCCCCGGTGTATCTGACAAAAAACGGACGGGGATGTTTTACCATTATGGACATTCATGAACAGGAAGAACAGCAGGCAAAAGCTGAGAGATATGATAAAATGGAAGCTCAGCTAAAACTTATGTGCGAGCTTAATGCTGGAAGAAAATCAGGAGAGGAAAATGGATGGCTTTCTGATGAAGATGTGAGGCTGCATTTCAGGGCAAGAGCGAATGCAAAATAAAGTCTATTATTCATTAATGTCAAGACAGGAATTACTTAATAAATCTTTTGCCCGGATAAGATAAAAAACTCCGTGTTCTTGAGCA
>JAEDGN010000112.1 GCA_016297495.1 Coprococcus sp. | reverse complement strand
GAGGTTCTGTTGGACATGATCGTATTCATGGCCTCCTGCAGCATTTTCTCAATACGGGTATCCACAGAAGATGTGGCTTCATCCAGAATAATGATGCGTGGATCCTTCAGTATGGCTCTGGCAATGGTCAGCAGCTGTTTTTCACCCTGAGAAATATTGCTGCTCTCCTCGTTGATCTCAAAGTCATAACCGCCTGTCAATGTCTTAATAAAATGATGGACATTGGCCATTTTTGACGCGTGAATGACCTCATCCTTTCTGGCATCCAGCTTGCCGTAGTGAATATTATCATAAATACTGCCTTTAAACAGCCACGTATCCTGCAGTACCAGGGAGAACAGCTGGCGCAGCTCCTCACGGTTCATATCCCTTATATCGATGCCGTCTATTTTGATGGAACCACCCTTCACATCATAAAATCGCAGCAGCAGATTCATCAGCGTCGTCTTTCCGGCACCTGTGGCGCCCACCAGCGCGACCGTCTGTCCCGGCTCCGCCTCAAAACTCACATCCTTCATCAACAGATGATCATCATAGCCAAAGGATACATGGTGGAATGTTACCCGTCCCCTGATATTCTCCGGCCGGACAGTCACACGGCCCTCCTGTTCTTCCTCTTCCGCATCCAGCAGGGTAAATATCCTTCCCATAGCAGCAAAAGCCGACTGCACCTGGGCGGACAGCTGGGAGATCTGGGACAGCGGATCATTGATCTGCCAGATATAGCGGATAAATGCCTGCAGATTACCCAAAGGCATCATGCCGTCAATGACAAATATACACCCCGTCACAGCCACTGAACCGATGGCCAGATAGGTAATAAGGGAAATACACGGCGATATGAGAGAGGACGCAAACTGTGCCCTGAAGGACGCCTTCCGCATTCTTCCGTTCACATCATGGAATCTGTTCACCGCCATTTCCTGCTTGTTATACAGAATAATTTCATTAAAACCGCTGTACATTTCCGTAATGGTCCCGTTCAGCTCACCCAGTGTATTCTGCTGGGTATCAAAAAGCTTCTGGGTACGGGTCACAAAAAATCTGGTCACAAGCACCGTCAGCGGTATGATCACCAGTGCCATACAGGCCAGCACCCCATTGATATAAAACATCATGGAGATGACAAAAATAAAGGTCAGCACGGCCCCGATAACACGCTGCAGCGTCTGCTGCAGGGCATTGCCCAGTGTATCCACGTCATTAGTCACAACACTCAGCACATCGCCAAAGGCATGATCATCAAAATAACGGACCGGCAGTCTCTGGATCTTCTGCTGCAGGGCATTCCTGATATCATACATGGTCTGCTGCAGCACTTTTGTCAGAAAAACAGCTGTGATGAGCTGCGATACGGTCTTGATAATATAGATGATGATCAACATTTTCATAATCCCGAAGATTACATCAAAATGAACATGGGCCCCTGCCTCACCGGCCAATATGGCTTCTCCGTCTTTATAAAGCTGTGTCGTCATCTGGCCTTCCACAATTGGATTCAGAGCAAAAGTCGTATTGGCCACCACGATCATCAGGAGTCCAAGGATCAGGCCAGCCCTGTATGGCTTCAGGAAACGCAGCAGATATTTTATACAGTAACGGACACTCTTTCTTCCTGTTTCTTTACGATTCTTTTTAACGGACATAATGCAGTTCCTCCTCACTCAGCTGGGAAGCTGCAATCTCATAATAAAGCGGGCAATCCCGGAGCAGTTCTTCATGGCGGCCCATGCCGGCCACCCGCCCCTCGTCAAGAACAATGATCCTGTCCGCATCCATGATCGTTGACACCCTTTGGGCCACGATGATCACAATAGCATCTGTAACCTCCTGCTTCAGTGCCTTCCTTAATCTGGCATCCGTTTTCAGATCCAGTGCCGAAAAAGAATCATCATATATATAGATCTGAGGCTGCCTGATCAGCGCTCTGGCGATGGACAGTCTCTGTTTCTGACCGCCGGACAAATTGCCGGCCCCCTCCACGATCCGCTCATGGAACTGCCCCGGTTTCTCCATAATAAAATCATAGGCCTGGGCAATTTTCGCCGCCCGGATGATCTCCTCCTCCGAAGCATCCTCCCTGCCGAAGCGGATATTTTCCTCAATCGTCCCACTGAACAGATTGGCCTTCTGTGATACAAAACCTATCCTGTCCCGCAGCATCTGTATATCCAGCTGACGCACATCCCTGTCATTCATCAGAATCTTTCCTTCCGTCACATCGTAAAATCTCGGAATCAGCTGAATCAACGTACTTTTCCCGGAACCGGTGCTTCCAATCACAGCCACCGTTTCCCCCGCACAGGCCGTAAAAGAGATATCCTTCAGCACAGACTCCTCACCGTCCGGATAACAGAAAACCACATGATCAAAGGTGATTTTTTCTATCTTCGACAACGTCTGCTGCATCCCTGTATCCGCATTCTGTATTCCCGGCGCCATCTCCATCACCGCTTCAATACGCTTCGCGGAGATATTGGCCCTCGGATACATCATAAACACCATACAGAACAGCAAAACAGAAAACATGGCATGAAACAGATATTCCATAAAGGCAATGAGCTTGCCCACCTGAAGCAGCCGCTGATCGATCATCATACTGGCCGCAAAATAGATAGCCAGTGCCGCAATATTCATTAACAGAAAAAACAAAGGTTCCATTGAACTCATAAGCGTAAAAAGTTTCCTGGACTGATCTGTAAACTGTCGGTTCTGTCGACCGAAACGCTCCTTTTCCCACCCATGATTGTTGAACGCCCGGATGACTCTGATACCCGTCAGATTTTCCCGAAAAATCCTGTTCAGCCCATCCAGCGCCGTCTGTTGTTTCTCACTGACAGGCCCCGAAACCCGTGCCACAAACACAACACCCAGAATAATAAAAGGTACTGTTGCAGCAATAATCAGTGACAGCCTGACCGATGACATAATAACCAGCGCAAAGCTGACGGCAATCATAACAGGAGCCAGCATGGCAGTCCTGAGGATAACATTCAGAAAATTCATAATCTGCAATGCATCATTGCTGGTCCTTGTAATCAAAGAAGATACCCCCACCTCATTCATCTCCTGATGAGAAAAAGTCTGCACCTTCTCAAACAGATCATTGCGGATATCGCAGACAATAGACGTAGATATTCTGGCCCCGCAGAACCCCAGCAATATCGTTCCCAAAACACCGATCACAGATATGGCCGCTATCAGCCCGCCCATCCGCAGCAAATACCCCTTATCCTGCAGCAGTACGCCTTCATCCACCATCATGGAAATAATCGTCGGAATCCCCAGTTCCGTCAGCGCAAACCCAAAAACAGAAATAAAATTCAGCAGCACAAGCAGCTTGTAGCGCTTCAGATAATTTAGTATCAGTTTCATAAAAACCCCCACCCCGTTGAATGACAATCTTTATCTAGTATGCGCTATTTTTATATTTCCGTCAAGGGGTGGGACAGAGGTGGGACAGAGGGACGGTTCTCTGTCCCACTATTGCGTTAATCTCTGTGATATGCTATTATATAATTCATTTCTGTAAATAACAATTCAGGGTTATTTATAAACCCAACAGGAGTCTATCCGGTTGTTTCAGACAGCCGATCTTAAAATTTATCCCAATTTTTAACTAAACAGGAGGTATAACAATTTGTAATTGAGTATGGAGCACAGAATTGTCTGTTAAGAGGAGGTAACCGTGCCGAGAAAAGCCAGAGTTGTCAGTAAAACAAACATATATCACGTGATGCTGCGAGGTGTCAACCAGCAGATTATTTTTGAAGATGAAGAAGACTTTCGATACTTTATAAGTATATTGTCAATGTGCAGGGATATTTGTGGATACACAATTTTTGCGTATTGTTTGATGAACAATCATATTCATATTTTGATGGAAGAAGGAACAGAGCCGTTATCGATAGTTTTTAAAAGAATTTGCGACAGATATGTATATTGGTACAATCATAAGTATGAGCGTATGGGACATCTGTTTCAAGATCGGTTTCGGAGTGAGCCGGTGGAAACGGAGAGATATTTTCTTATTGTGATTCGATATATATTTCAGAATCCTGTAAAAGCAGGGATCGTATCTAAAGTGAATCAGTATAGGTGGTGTAATTATCAGGCATATTTGGGATTAAAGGATTTTACAGATACTAAAAAAGTACTGAGGTGTTTTGCCGGGATAAATGAATTTGAATTCTTTATGAACAGCGATGCCAATGAAGAATGCATGGATATTTCGCCGGTTAAATGTACATTTATTTCCGATGAGAAGGGTAAAGAAGTGATGTGGAAACTTACCGGATGTACAAATGTGGCAGAGTTTCAGAAATTGGAACGCAATCACAGAAATCTGTGTATACAGAGATTAAAAGGAGCGGGATTGTCTGTTCGTCAAATCAGCAGGCTGACCGGGGTATCAAAGTCGGTTGTCGGGAGACTGTGAAAGGGAAGCGGGACAGGCTGGGACAGAGAACCGTCCCCCTGTCCCGCCTCCCCTTATCCCTTCAGCTGGCGTTTCAGCTCAATACGGTTTGTCTTGAAATGGAAGAATGGACGTTCTTTAAGTCGGATAATATCGTCCGGATATTCATGGGGCTCCAGCACCGCCAGAACAGCCTGCCTGATATCTTCAATCTCATAACCGGGTTTAAGAACCACATAGAGATAAGGGAGAAAATAACCTTCATGTGCTTCATCCGCTGCTACTACGAAAAATTCATCCTCAATACCTTCAATACCGGCATCGATGACTTTATTCTCCATGACAAGGTCGATGAGCCGGCCGCCGCCAAAACGGCAGGAATTGCCGCGGGTCAGAACAAATACGACACCGTCCTCGTTCATATAGCCGATATCTCCGGTATGCAGCCATAACTGACCATCCCCATGCATCTGCAGCGTTTTAGAAGTTGCTTCTTCATTATCGTAACTCAGCATATTTCCCGGTCCCGTCTTACATATCTCACCCAGCTG
>JAEDGN010000038.1 GCA_016297495.1 Coprococcus sp. | reverse complement strand
GTTGGTTATACATTTACAGGAGAGCCGCTGCTTTATTCAAAGGAATATTATGTGGACGGCATTCTCCATCATACGGTACTGCGAAAAAAAATTTAGGAGGGGCTTATGTATACAGCATCAATTTTGAAAAAGGAGCTGGAAGCTTCAAAAGGTAATCGAAAACTGGATATACGAATCGACAATGTACAGCTGGTGAATGTATTTACAAGGGAGATTTATCCTGCTTCCATTGGCATTTATAATCAGAAAATCGTGTCTGTGGGCAGAGTTGCGGCAGATGCGGACATGCTGATCGACGGAGGCGGGGCTTATGCGGTTCCCGGACTGATTGATTCCCATATTCATATTGAGACAACACTTCTGACACCGGAGGCTTTAGGCGAAGTGATTATTCCATGGGGAACAACAACACTCTGTGTGGATGCCATGGAGATTGCGAACGTGGCTGGTATAGAGGGTCTTCTGGCCATGATCAAAGACTCGGAAAAGCTGCCTTTCCGGCTTCTTCTTGAGATACCTTCCAGAGTTCCGACAGCTCCGGGACTGGAGACGACAGGCGGTGTTCTGGGTGTGGAAGAGGTAACGCAGCTTCTGGCTCTGGATGAGGCAGTCAGTCTGGGTGAACTTGATCCTTCAAAGGTGCTGGGAATGAAGGAAGAGTATCTGGAAAAGGTGCTGGCCAGTCTTGACAGACGAAAGATCTGTAACGGACATGCCATCGGCCTTGGTGTAGATGATCTCAACATTTATGCAGCGGGGCATCTCAGTGATGATCATGAGTCTGTTTATTATGAGGAACTGCTGGAACGTCTGCGTCTGGGAATCGTACCGCTGATCCGTGAGGGCAGCAGTGAAAGGAATGTGGATACACTGGTGCCGGGAATTGTTGAACACCATATTCCAACGGATAATATGATGTTTTGTACCGATGACAAACATGTCAATGATATATATAAAGAAGGTCATATCAGTTATAATGTGAAGCGGTCTATTGAGCTGGGAATGGATCCTGTAGAGGCAATTCAGATGGCAACCATCAATGCGGCCAGACATTTCCGCCTGGAAGACCGGATCGGTTCCATTGCACCGGGACGATTCGCGGATATCCTGCTGATCGATGATCTGCATACCATGAAGCCAAAGATGGTGTTGAAGGATGGAAGAATCGTGGCTGATGAGAAAGGCGCCCGTCCGGTTCCGGAAAAAGAATATCCGGCGGCCCTTTTTGATACTGTACATATCGGAGCCGATTTTTCCGCAGAGAAGTTCAGACTTGTCTCCGGAGGAACCAGAGCAAAATGCCGTGTCATCCGAATGATTAAAGACCAGATCATCAATCAGGAAGTTTTAGAGTGGATGAATGTTAAAAATGGTGAGATTCCGGCAGATGTCAGCCGTGACATTCTCAAATTGGCGGTTGTTGAAAGATATGGAAAAAATGGACGGGTTTCAACGGCACTGGTTCAGGGATTCGGATTGAAACGGGGGGCTCTGGCAGCTTCTGTATCCCATGATCATCATAATATTGTGGTGGTGGGAACCAATGATGAAGATATGGCTGTCTGCGTGGAGAAGATACAGGAGCTTCACGGTGGTTTTGTTTCAGCCGTGGATGGACATGTTGCAGATGCTCTGGCACTGCCGCTGGGCGGCCTTATGTCCACGCTGCCGGCGAAAACCGTCATGAAACGTATGGATGAGATGAATGCGGCTGTGGCAGCTATGGGATGTGATATGAAAGCACCGTTTATGTCGCTGTCATTTATTTCATTGCCGACGGTTCCGGAGCTGGGCCTGACAGATTTTGGCCTTATTGATGTTCTGGGACACCGGATCATTGATATGATCGTAGAAACAGAAGAGTAACACAGCTCATAATCCGGGGATAAGAGGAGGATGAGAGAATGAAGAATTATGCAGGAACGGGAAGAGGCCGTGTGGAAGGCATGGATAAAGCCACAGGCCGGGCAAAATATGCTGCTGACTATTATGAAGACAATATGCTTTATATCGCACTGGTACGCTCTCCTTATGCCCATGCCCGTATCCTTTCGGTGGATACATCGCAGGTTCCCCATCCTGAATGGGTCTGGACCTGCAAAGATATTGTAAAAAATAACGTGCAGGATATACTGCCGGATCAGCCGCTGCTGGCGGAGGATAAGGTGCGGTTCATGGGGGAACCGGTTGCTGTTGTGGCGGCAGAGACTCCGGAGGAAGCAAAGTCAGCTGCGGCAACAGTCAGCGTGGAATATGAACCGCTGACTGTTGTAACAGATGCTCTCATGGCAGCACGTTCCGGATGTATCCGGGTGCATGAGCATACGGATAATGATGTGATTCATTTCGAGAATGAAAAAGGGAATGTGGCTGAGGGCTTTGCAGGCAGTGATCTGATTGTGGAGGATGATTTTTATACACCTGTGCAGGATCATGGCTATATGGAACCGGAAGCCTGTCTGGCAAAAATCGATGATGAAGGCCGGCTGCTGGTCTATACGTCCACTCAGAATGTCTTTCATGATCTGAGGATGGTCTGCGACATAACGGGACTGGATGAATCACAGGTACATATTCAGGCCGCCACAGTTGGCGGCGGATTCGGAGGCAAGGACGGCAATACAGCACAGCTTTATCCGGCGCTGGCTGCCTGGAAGACCAAAAGACCATGTAAACTGGTTTTTACCCGCCAGGAATCCCTGGCAACAACGTATAAGCGGCATGCAGTATATATGCATGTAAAAATGGGCTTCAAAAAAGACGGGAAGATCGTGGCATTTGAAGGCAGCGGATATCTGGATACCGGTGCTTATGGCGGTCTTGGACCCGCTGTACTGAGCCTTTTTTCGGAACATTTTGCAGGTCCTTACAATATTCCGAATGTGAAAATAGACAGTCATCTTTGTTATACCAATAAACCGGTGGCCCATGCCATGAGAGGATTTGGAGCACCGCAGGGAGCTTTTGCCACAGAGATGCTCATCAGCCGTGCGGCGCGCGAACTGAAACTGGATCCTCTGGAGATCCGCTATATGAATGGTATCGAACAGGGAGATTCAGGTGGCATTGGACAGAAAATGCGGCATTATGTAGATTTTAAGGGTGCATTGAAGCTGATTGAGCAGTCTGAATTATGGCAGGAGAGAAAAAATAATAAAGATCCCTATGTGGGTTATGGTATTGCAGGCGGTCATCTCAGCTGCGGTCTCGGCAAAAATATTCCTGATAAAGCACGGGCACGGATAGAGGAAAAGGATGGACATTATACGATTTATCTCGGGCTGGTGGATATAGGCCAGGGAAGCCGTACAGCACTGCAGGCCATGGCAGCTGAAGAACTGGATACAGATTTTAACAATGTGACTCTTATCATGGCAGATACGGATACCACACCTGACTGTGGATCAACAGCCGGTTCCAGATCGACCTTTATCGGCGGCAATGCCATGCTGGATGCCATTAACAGATTTAAAAAGGGTGAAAAGGGGATGGGAGAAGCGGATTTCCCTGAAAGCGAGGAGTCTTTCCCTATTGCGGGCTTTCCCCATGCCATGTATACATTTATCGCTCAGGCGGTGAAGCTGCGTGTGGATCCGGTTACAGGTCAGGTAACACTTCTGGATATTGTGGCGGCCACAGAAGCAGGAAGAATTATTAATCCATTGTCTATGGCAGGGCAGATACAGGGCGGTGTGGCCATGTCTGCAGGCTATGCGTTCGGGGAAAACTGCCAGTTCAGGGATGGACGGCTTTTGAATGACAGTATGTCCACCTATCTGATGCCGACAGCCATGGATCTGCCGCAGATTACCAGTCTTCATGTGGACGGCTATGAGCCGTCAGGTCCCATGGGTGTTAAAGGAGCGGCGGAGGTTTCCACCGTATCTATCGCACCGGCTATTGGTGCGGCAATCAATGAGGTATCAAAAGGACGGCTGAATAAGCTGCCTTTCGATATAGAAACTATATTAAATGGCTTAATGTAATAGTCAAAGGAGGAAAAGGAAATGAAAAAAGGAATCAAATGGGTAGCAGCGCTGCTCATGATGACGATGGTTGTCGGTTCATTTGCAGGATGTGGAAACTCCTCAAAAGAAACGGCAGCTCCTGCCGGCGAATCCGCGGCAGAAACACAGGCTGAAGCAGAGACTGAAGGTACGGCAGAAGCAGGAGAGAAACTGAAAGTTGCTCTGATCCTGCCGGGTAAGAAAGATGATGTATCTTTCAATCAGGCCATGTATGAAGGTATGATGAAGTATGCAGATGCCAATCCGGACAAGATTGATCTGAAGGTAACTGAAAATGTTTATGAAGTTGCAGATATTGAGCCTGCACTGATGGATTTTGCAGATCAGGGATATGATGTAATCTTCGGTCATGGATTCCAGTTTATGGAGCCAATTGTTAAAGTGGGTGCTCAGTACCCGGATACATATTTTATCCTTGGTACCGGATATAAATCACTGGATAATACAGCTATTTATGATGTGGCACTTGAGGCTGGCGGTTATGAGATGGGTGTTATTGCAGCTCTGGCTACACAGTCCAATAAGATTGGTGTGATCGGCGGAGCAGATGCATCTGAGATCAAACGTGGTCATGAGGGATTCAAGGCAGGTGCCAAATCCATTAACCCGGATATTGAGATTCAGGAAGTTTACACAGGTGACTGGACTGATACAGCCGGTGCAAAGGAAGCTGCCATTGGTATGTATGATGCAGGTGTAGATGTAATCTGGCATTCAGGCGATGGTATTGGTCTTGGTGTTGTTCAGGCTGCTGCAGAAAAGGATATGTACTGTCTGGGTAACGTTGCAGATCAGAAGACACTTGCAGAAAACAATGTACTGTCAGGTGTTTGTTACCAGTGGGATGCTGTTATCGCACAGATCTTTGATGATATCATCAACGGTAAGTTTACAGGCAGAGCAGAAGAAGACAGATTTTACTGGATCAATGCAGAGAATAACGGTTTAGCTTATTCTGAAATTAACGATACAAAAGGATGGCTGACAGATGAGGACAAGGCTGTCATTGCAGACACATGGGCAAAACTGCAGTCCGGTGAAATCAAGGATTATCTGCCGGAGGATCTCCAGTAGGAAGTAATAGATGACTGCTGACAGGCCGCAAGGTCTGTCACAGTCCGGTATGCAGGACGGCTGCCGGGAGCGGCCGTCTGTGTACCGGTTCTTTCATCCAAAACCGGCATGACATAATCGTATGAAAAACAGGAGGATTTGTATATGGACAATCTGGCAGTCAGTATGCAGGGAATTACAAAAATATTTAACGGTGTCAAAGCGAATGACAGCGTTGATTTTAATTTGAGGAGCGGATCGATTCATGGCCTGTTGGGGGAGAATGGTGCCGGTAAGACGACGCTTATGAATATCCTGTATGGTTTATATCAGCAGGAGGCAGGAGATATATTTATTAATGGCATAAAACAGGAGATTTCATCACCGATAAAAGCAATTTCTCTCGGTATCGGAATGGTCCATCAGCATTTTATGCTGGCAAGACCAATGACCGTTGTGGAGAATATTATGCTTGGAAGAAAATCAAGACGGGGGATTCTGCTTGATACGAAACAGACGGCTGCAGAGCTGAAAGAGCTGGCAGATAAATATAAAATGGATATTGATCCTTATTCCAAAATCTGGCAGTTATCTGTGGGTGAGCAGCAGAGAGTGGAGATACTTACAGCTATTTATCAGGGAGCGGATATTCTGATACTGGATGAACCGACGGCGGTACTGACTCCGCAGGAAGCCAATGTGCTTTTTGATATGCTTCGGCATATGCGGGAGGAAGGCAAGTCCATCATCCTGATTACCCACAAACTGGAAGAGATTATTTCTATCGTTGATGAAGTGACTGTCCTCAGGGACGGCAAGCTGATCGGTTCAAAGGTTGTGGATGAACATACGACAAAAGAAGAACTGACCAGAATGATGGTTGGACGAGATGTTCTGTTTGATTTTGATAAAGAAAAAAAGGATCCGGGAGCTGTCAAGTTTGAGATGAAAGGATTGTCGGCAAGCAATGATAAAGGACTTCCGGCGCTGACTGATTTCAGCCTGACTGTCCGTGAAGGAGAGATCCTGGGACTGGCAGGTGTGGATGGCAACGGACAGAAAGAGTTGTGTGAGGTGCTGACGGGACTCAGGCAGGCTGATGGGGGACAGCTTTTATTAAAAGGGGAGGATGTCATTAATAAACCGCCTGTGTTCTATATTAATCAGGGAATTGCCCATATCCCTGAAGACAGACATACAACGGGTCTGGCGCTTAACTGGAGTCTCAAAAAAAATCTGATTATTAAAAAATTCCATAAAGCACCTTTTTCAAAGCATGGTCTTCTGAATCAGAAAGCGATTGATGAATATTGGGAAAAGTCACAGAAAGAATATCAAATTAAAGCCATATCAGGAGATGAAGCTGCAAGGGCACTTTCCGGAGGTAATCAGCAGAAGGTGATTCTTGCCAGAGAACTGGATGATCATCCGGAAGTTGTAATAGCCAATCAGCCGACAAGAGGTCTTGATATCGGTGCATCTGAATATGTGCGTCAGAAGATACTGGATGCACGTAATGATGGGGCAGCGGTGCTCCTTGTGTCAGCGGATCTGGAGGAGATTCTTCAGCTGTCTGACAGGATTGCTGTTATCTACGGCGGCAGGATTATGGGAATTTTGCCGGCGGGGGCTGATACGGCATCCATCGGTATGCTGATGATGGGTAAGAAACAGGAGGTGCAGGCATGAACAGAAAAATAGTCAACAGTATCAAACAGTTCGTGATTGCAGTATTGACCATAGTACTGGCGCTGCTTGTGGGTGCAATTCTGGTAAAGGTGTCCGGCAATGATCCGGTGGAAGCTTATACGACTCTTTTCCGTGGCGCGTTTGGTTCAAAGGCGAGGATTTCCGAAGTATTTGTTAAGATGATTCCGCTGTCGATGATGGCTTTAGGTGTGTCTATTGCATATAAGGCACAGCTGTGGAATATCGGTGCAAACGGGCAGCTGACTATTGGTGCCATACTGGCTATTCTGCCGGGTATTTATCTGGGACTTCCGGCAGTCATTCTGATTCCTTTATCCATGCTTCTGGCAGCTGTCGGCGGCGGTCTCTGGTGCGGACTGGCAGCATGGCTGAAGAACCGGTTCAATGCCAATGAGGTTATCACAACACTGATGCTGAATTATATTGCAACCTATCTGCTGGCTTTTCTCGTTTATGGTCCGATGATGGATCCTGACGGAGGCGGATTCCCGCAGTCTAAAATATTGCCGGATACTTATCATCTGCCTTTGTTCTCCGGTCAGATGCGTATTCATGCAGGTATATTTGTTGCCATTGTTGTTATCGTATTCATGTTTTTCTTCTGGAGAACAAAACTTGGTGTAAAAATTGATCTGATTGGTCAGGGTGATAAGATTGCCACTTATTCCGGTGTCAATGTGAAGAGAACTGTCATTGCGGCAATGGTGCTGTCCGGCGCTATCAATGGTCTGGCCGGATGGAATGAAGTTTATGGTGTTCAGTACAGACTGCTGGAGGGATTGTCAAGTGGTTACGGAGATATTGCAACAATCATTGCTTTACTTGGCGGATTAAATCCGCTGGGAATTGTGATTGCTTCTTTCTTTTTCTCTGTGCTGCTTGTGGGAGGAGCTACTATGCAGCGTATGACAGAAGTACCATATTCTATTGTTGATATTATTCAGGGGCTTGTTATTGTATTTGTTATTGCAAGGACGGCTATACATTTTGGATGGCCGCAGAAATTGCTGAGGAAGGAGAAAAAAGATGCTTAGCAGTATTTTTACCGTAAGTTTTTTAGTTAGTTTACTGGCGGGGACGATCCGCCTGGCAACACCCATTCTTCTTCCGGCCTTAGGTCAGATCTATACACAGCGGGCAGGTATTCTGAATCTCGGAGTGGAGGGAACCATGACCATCGGAGCAGTGGCAGGTTTCGCAGCTGCTTATAAGAGCGGCAATCTCTGGATCGGTCTTTTGTCCGGAATGTTTTTTGGCATGCTGTGGAGTCTGATTATGGCATGGCTGTCAGTGACTATGCGTGCCAATCAGGTTATCGCGGGAATTGCATTAAATATCCTTGGTGCCGGCACAGCGGTTTACGCCTATCGTATCATTTTTGGCATCCAGAGTCTGCCGCCGCAGGTAGAGCCGTTTAAAGCAGTTAATATTCCTGTATTGTCTTCTATTCCGATTATAGGACAGATATTTTTCCAGCATAATATTCTGGTATATCTGAGTTATATTATGGTCATCGTTACATGGTTCATCCTCGAAAAAACGACCTTTGGTTTAAAAATTCGTGCTGTGGGTGAGCATCCCCGGGCAGCGGATTCTAAAGGTATTCATGTGGCCGGTGTCCGTTATGCAGCGGTCCTGATTGGTGGTCTGTATGCAGGGGCAGCAGGTGCTTTTATGTCAACGGCATATATGAATCTGTTTACAGAATCCATCATCAGCGGACGTGGATTTATTGCTGTATCTGTTGTTATTTTTGCCAGATTTATGCCGATAAAGGCCATGTGGGGAGCATTGCTGTTCGGTTTTGCCAGTGCGCTGCAGATGCGTCTGCAGGCTATGGGGATTGATCTGGCCAATCAGCTGCTGCTGATGCTGCCATATGTGATGACGATTGTAGCATTGATTGTTGCATCGAAGAAAGCGGAATTTCCGAGTGCCTATACCATTCCGTATTCAAGGATGGAGCGATAATCTATGAATAAAAGAAAAATACTGCCTGGGACAGTTATTATCTTTGTGGCGGCAATTACTCTGCTGGTAAGTTTCAAAAGAGCAGCTGCCAGAACAGAACCTTCGGAGGAAGAGGCTGTCAGGGTGGCCAGAGCCTATGCAGAGGCAATAAACTACGAGTATGAAAATCCGGAGGCTGTTTATGTCCTGATGACCAACGATTACCGGTCGGCTATCAGTGAAGAGGATTTTACAGAGGCTTTTAAAAAGGAAAGATCCTATCCATATCTGACACCGCTTTTTATCAATTACGACAGGGTTGAAATGGCGGATGATCTCATGACGGGAACTGCATGGTATTCACAGGCGGCGAGACTTCCGGGGATGGTCTATGAAGTAAAACTGGTCTACGAGGATGGTACTTATCATGTCCGGGATTTTGAGGATTTTCTTGATGGCAGTTATCTGGATAAATTCGATACAGTGACCTATGATCTGAGCAGTTATTTTGATACGGAATATCAGGGAGAACCGGAAGAGTAAAATACAGAAGAGAAGGGGGAAGTGGAATGTCACAGATGCTGATTCCACATACGCCGGCAGAAGCCTGCCGGATGCTGGCAGAGGGAGGAAGAATCGCCTGTGCAGGGGCAACGAATCTATATGTGGACAGACAAAAAGGCAAGTATACAGACCTGGATATTGTCAGTCTGCATCAGCTGGATGAATTAAAACATATCATTCATGCTGAAGACGGGTGGCATGTAGGAAGTCTTGTGGTATTTGATGTCATAGAGAATAAATTCAAAAATACCGGCTGTATGGATGCTCTGGCCAAAGCAGCATCAGAGGTCGGCGGCCCTCAGATCCGGAACAGGGGAACTCTTGGAGGAAACATTCTGTCCGCATCACCGGCTGCGGATACAGTCCCGGTGATGCTGGTCCTGGATGCACAGCTTGTCTTGATAGGAACAGAGGGAAAACGAATTGTTCCGATCAATGGCTTTATGAAAGGACCGGGCAAGACAGGTATCCGTTCTGACGAGATTCTGACGGAGATTATTTTTCCGGAGAAAAAAGGCAGTACCAGCTTTCGCAAGGTTGGAAAAAGGAATGCGCTGGCCATATCCATTGTGAATGTGGCTGTTTATATGGAAAAAGAAGCAGAGAAGATTACGGATATTGCTATTGCGGTTGGATCTGCAGGTCCGACAGCACTGCGAGCCTGCCGTACAGAGCAGCTGCTGAAAGGCAGAGAAATACCGGAAACAGAGGAGAAATGGCAGCAGCTCAAAGAACAAGTCTGCGAATGTCTGCAGGAAGACATTACACCAATTGATGATATAAGGGCAACAGCCAGTTATCGCCGGACTGTAGCTTGCAATATAATCATGCAGCTGGTGAGAAATCTGTGGGAGGTGACAGAAGCATGACGAAACTTCATTGTGTCATCAATGATGAACCGGTAACAGTGGATATTCCTGAGGATGCAACACTGCTGATGATTTTAAGAGATGTTTTACATCTGACAGGAACGAAGGAAGGCTGCGGCGAAGGGGACTGTGGTGCCTGTACGGTACTGGTGAATGGAAAAAGTGTCAACAGCTGTCTTTTCCCGGCAGTTCAGGCAGAAAATTGCTGTATCATGACCATTGAAGGGGTGGAAAAACATCCGGAACTGGCCAGAGTCCAGAAAGCTTTTGTGGATTATGGTGCCGTACAGTGCGGGTTCTGTTCGCCGGGGATGATCATGTCCACAATTGCTCTGCTGGATAAAATTCCCCATCCTACGGAGGCGGAAATACGCCGTGGATTGTCCGGTAATATTTGCAGATGTACAGGTTATCAGGCTATGGTGGATGCTGTAACGGCACTTTCTGAGGGAAAGGTTACTTAACGGCAAAGCATAGCCGCACTCCGTAAAATTATCGAGCGTGGATTGAAACAATTGACAGACAGCTGTCTTTTAGGTACAATAATAGTATGTGGATTTATATATGCTCATAATCAGGTTGAACGTTTCTACCGGCTACCTTAATAGCCGACTATAAATTCCCGAAGACGGGACAGTCGGCTTTAAGGCAGCCGGTTTCTTTATAACATGATATTTGATGGTGTAAAGCTGAATCCGGCCATGGATGCTGATTTTCCTGCTGTATATCAATCTTTTGAAAGAGAGGATGACATCATGATGAACGACAGGAATTTTATATTGAAAGGGGATATCTGTTATAGTGAGGATGCGAAGCATCTGAAAATATATCCCGATGGATTTCTTGTATGTGTAGAAGGCATATCCGCCGGTGTTTTCGAAAAGATACCAGAAGAATATAAGGGATTTCAGCTGCTTGATTATTCCGGTCAGCTGATCATTCCGGGACTATGTGATCTGCATGTGCATGCACCACAGTATTCCTACAGGGGGCTTGGCATGGATATGGAGCTTCTGGAATGGCTGGATACCTATGCTTTTCCTGAAGAGACAAAGTATGCAGATATGGATTATGCCGCTGAGGCCTATAGTTATTTTGTCCATGATCTGAAATACAGCGGAACGACCCGTTTCTGTGCCTTTGCTACGATCCATGAAGCGGCCACATTACAACTGATGCAGATGCTGGAGAAGTCAGGCTTGCGGGGATATGTGGGGAAGGTTAATATGGACAGGAACAGTCCGGATTATTATTGTGAGCGCAGCGCAGAGGCATCGGTGAAGGCCACTGCCAGCTGGCTGGAGCAGGCAGAACAATGTTGTCAAAATGTGCAGCCGGTGATAACACCGCGATTTACGCCAAGCTGCAGTGACAGGCTTATGCAGAAGCTTGGTGAACTGGCTGCCGCAAAGAATCTGAGGATTCAGTCCCATTTGTCGGAGAATATCAGTGAGATTGACTGGGTGAAGGAATTGTGTCCGTGGTCGGACAATTATATCGATACTTATGTCAAAGCGGGATTGACTGCGCCCGGACGGCCATCTCTGATGGCACATTGTGTCTATTCTGATGCGAAGGAACTGCAGGTGATGAAAGCGAATGATGTTTTTGCAGTTCATTGTCCGCAGTGTAATATGAATATTGCATCAGGAATTGCACCGGTGAGAAGATGGCTGGACATGGGCGTGAAGATGGGACTTGGTACGGATGTGGCCGGCGGCAGTACATTGTCAATTTTCAGAACGATGATGGAGGCCAGACAGGTATCCAAGCTGGTCTGGAGACTGACAGATCAAAGTCTGCAGCCGCTGACGCTGGAGGAGATATTCTGGATGGGAACAAAAGGCGGAGGTTCCTTCTTTGGCAGTGTCGGAAGCTTTGAACCGGGATATGAGGCAGATGCATTGGTACTGGATGAAAGTCGGATGCTTCATCCACAGGCCCTGGATGTCCGACAGAGACTGGAGAGATATATCTGTCTCAGCGAGAGTCAGGATATAAAACATAAATTTGTTGCGGGAAATTGTATTTTTTAGTCTGACCTTCAGACGGATAGCTGGGATTAACAGCTGCAGCGGCTGAAAGCAGTTTTAATGGAGGTATGGATATGGGGATTGGTAAAAATATAAAGCGTGTGGATGCCTGGGCCAAGGTGACCGGACAGGCAAAATATACTCAGGATTATATGGATGACCGGATGCTGGTGGCCAAAGTGGTACATAGTACCATTGCCAACGGCCTTGTTACGGGCTTTGATCTGGAAGAGGCGTTGAAGGTGCCGGGAGTGGTAAAGATCGTCACCTGTTTTGATGTACCGGATATTGATTTCTGTACACCGGGGCATCCGTGGTCCGTTGAGGCTGCCCATCAGGATATACGGGATCGGCGGCTTTTGAACCGCCGTGTGCGGTATTATGGTGATGATGTTGCAGCTGTTATTGCAGAAAATGAAATTGCCGCCAACCGGGCTGTACGGCTGATAAAGGTTCATTATGAGGAGTACCCGCCGTTAGTGGATGTGGCCGATGCCATGGCAGAGGGAGCGCCGGTCATGCATGAGAATGTGCCGGATAATATACTGAAGCATACATCCTTTGCCCTGGGAGAGATGAGCTTTGATGAGGCATTGAAGGAAGATGGACTTCTCTATCTTGACAAGACCTATGATACCCAGAGAGTACAGCATTGTCATATTGAATTGCCGGTATCCTATGCCTATCAGGATGGCAATGGCAAGATCACAGTGACCACGTCTACACAGATACCTCATATTGTACGGCGTGTCATCGGTCAGGCCCTTGGCATCCCATGGGGACAGGTCAGAGTGATCAAGCCTTATATCGGCGGTGGCTTTGGCAATAAGCAGGATGTTCTTTATGAGCCGCTGAATGCGTTTTTATGTATGCAGGTGGGCGGCCGGCCTGTGCGTCTGGAACTGACAAGGGAGGAGACATTTGCTAATACAAGAGTCCGTCATGCTATTCGTTTTCATATGCAGGCTGCTGTGAGGCCTGATGGAACACTGGTGGCCAGAAGAGTACAGGCTTATTCCAATCAGGGAGGCTACGCTTCCCATGGCCATGCCATTGTGGCCAATGCTTCCAATATGATTAAACAGCTGTACAGAGATGAGAAGGCATTGGAATCAGAAAGCTTCACGGTCTATACCAGTACGGTGGCTGCAGGAGCCATGCGCGGGTATGGTATTCCGCAGGGAGATTTTGCTTCGGAATGTCTGATAGATGATCTGGCAGGACTCATCGGCATGGATCCTCTGGAATTTAGGCTGAAGAACTGCATGGAGGACGGATATAAAGATCCCCATAATGGCATTACCTTCCACAGCTATGGCCTGAAAAAATGTATTCAGGCAGGTCGGGAGGCGATAGGATGGGATGAAAAAAGAAAAGTATATGCCCGTCAGACAGGCAGTAAAAGACGGGGAATCGGCATGGCCATCTTCTGTTACAAAACCGGCGTTTATCCGATATCACTTGAGACAGCTTCCTGCAGAATGGTGCTGAATCAGGATGGTTCTGTCCAGCTGATGATGGGGGCAACGGAGATTGGTCAGGGGGCGGATACTGTTTTCACCCAGATGGCTTCGGAGGTTCTTGGTATAACAGAAGACAGAATATATATCGTATCCACTCAGGATACGGATGTGACACCTTTTGACACAGGCGCCTATGCATCGAGGCAGACCTATGTCAGCGGCAAGGCGGTACGGCAGACGGCAGAGATGCTGAAAGATAAGATTCTGGAATATGCAGCCTGGATGCTGAAGCTGGACCAGAAGAATCTGAGTATCAGAGATAATATGATTATTGATCCGGAAGGTGAGGACCTGCTGACCATGGAAGCGCTGGCGACGGAGGCACTGTACAGTCTTGAACGTTCAGTGCATATTTCGGCAGAATCCACCAGTCATTGTAAAGAGAATACATTTGCCAGCGGAGCCTGCTTTGCCGAGGTGGAAGTGGATATGCCGCTGGGTAAGGTGGAGGTATTAAACATTGTGAATGTCCATGACAGCGGTATCCTGATCAACCCGAAGCTGGCAGAAGCTCAGGTACATGGCGGTATGAGTATGGGACTGGGTTATGGTCTCAGCGAAGTGCTGATGTATGATGAGAAGGGAAAACCTTTGAACAATAATCTGCTGGATTACAAATTGCCGACGGCCATGGATACACCGGAGCTGGAGGTGCAGTTTGTTGAGCTGCAGGATCCGACAGGACCATTTGGCAACAAGGCTCTTGGTGAACCGCCGGCTATTCCGGTGGCACCGGCACTGAGAAATGCTGTTCTGCAGGCAACGGGGGTAGCCTTTGATGAGCTGCCGATGGAACCGCAGAGAATGGTTGCTGCATTTAAAACTGCGGGATTGATATAGGAGGAAGGGCATATGTATGATATTGAATCTTTCTGTGAAGCCACAAGCGTAGAAGATGCCATTGCAAAGCTTCAGGATCAGACCGATGCGGAAATCATTTCCGGCGGAAGTGATGTCCTGATCAAGATACGTGAAGGAAAGCTGGCTGGTGTCCGTCTGGTGAGCATTCATAATATACAGAGTTTAAAAGGCGTCTCTATGGAAGATGACGGGACCATTGTCATTGGGCCGGGAACATCGTTTTCACATATAACGGCCAATACACTGATACAAAAGCATCTGCCGATGCTGGGATATGCCGTTGATCAGGTGGGAGGTCCCCAGATCAGGAATATTGGTACCATCGGCGGCAATGTCTGTAACGGGGTTACCAGCGCAGACAGTGCGTCATCATTATTTGCCTATAATGCTGTATTGGAGCTTAAGGGGCCGGAAGGCATACGACGGGTTCCGATTGCAGAATTTTACACGGGACCGGGGCGGACTGTGCGGCGTCATGAAGAAATTCTGACGGCCATTCGTATTGGCAGAAAGGATTATGAGGGTTACGGCGGTCATTATATCAAATACGGCAAACGCAATGCCATGGAGATTGCTACTCTTGGCTGTGCCTGCCTGGTGAAATTGACATCAGATAAAAAGTCTGTGGAAGAGATGCGTATTGCCTATGGGGTTGCAGCACCGACGCCGGTTCGATGCCGTAAAACGGAAGAAATGGTTTGTGGGCGGATCGTGAATGAAGAACTTTTTGAAAAGGTGGGTAAAGCCGTTCTTTTGGAAGTGAATCCAAGATCCTCCTGGCGTGCATCCAGAGAATTCAGACTACAGCTGGTGGAGGAGCTGGCAAAAAGAGCCATGTCTCAGGCTGTAATCAATGCAGGAGGTGAGATCGATGCTTAGAATTATACAGATGACAGTGAACGGCAAAGAAGTGGAGCTGGCTGTCGATGACCGAGAGTCTCTGCTGGATACACTGCGCAGCCATCTGGGTCTGACCAGTGTGAAGAAGGGCTGTGAAGTGGGTGAATGTGGTGCCTGTACGGTACTGGTAGACGGTGAGGCCATTGATTCCTGTATCTATCTGACCATGTGGGCAGCAGGCAAACATATCCTTACTGTGGAAGGACTCCGGTCACCGTCCGGAGAATTGTCTCCGGTGCAGCAGGCTTTCATCGATGAGGCGGCTGTCCAGTGCGGTTTCTGTACACCGGGCATCATTATGTCTGCAGTGGAGATTATCGGTACAGGCAGGAAATATACCAGAGATGAACTGCGCAAACTCATCTCCGGACATCTCTGTCGGTGTACGGGATATGAAAATATACTGAATGCATTGGAAAAAGTGGCCGGGAAAACAGTATAGTAATTAAAGTTACCATAGTCCATGAACATTTTCGCTTGCAATCTGATATAAAACTGCGACTGCTTTTTCCATGAGTTCTTCTTCCAGAGAAGAATAGTTGATAATGAAGACATGGGCGGCTGATGGCGGCGGTGTCATAAAATACTGGGACAGGGCGGATATTCTCACCCCTTGCTCCAGTGCTTTCTGACAGAACTGAGAATCACTAAGTTCTGTATCAACCCGCATCAGGAAATGGAGTCCTGCATCCTCTCCGGAGATGGAGACATGGGATGCGAGAGGACTGTTTCTGATACAGTGCACAAGAGCATCCCTTTTATAGTGGTAATAGTTGCGCAGCCGGTTAATATGCTTTTCAAAATGTCCCTTGTTGATAAAAGCGGCCAGTGTGTACTGCTCAAAATTGGAGACAGTACAGGAATAAAACTGAAGTTTGGCATAATAGGCCTTCACCAGATGTTTCGGCAGAACCATATAGCTGATCCGGACGGTGGAGGCCAGTGTTTTGGTGAAGGTATTGATATAGATGACTTTTTCCATGATGTCAATGCTCTGAAGGGTAGGAATGGGCTGGCCGGTCAGACGGAATTCGCTGTCGTAATCATCTTCTATGATATATCTTGAGTCGGCTTTGGAGGCCCAGCCCAACAGCTCATAGCGCCGGCCGATGGGCATGGTGATACCTGTAGGAAACTGGTGAGAAGGGGAGATATGGATGATGTCAATACTTTTCTCTTCCAGTTCAGCAATCCGGATGCCGCCTTCATCCATGGGAATATAGTCACAGGAAACGTTGTGACTTTTATAGATTTTGGAGATTTTATGATAGCCTGGATCTTCTACGGCATATCTTTTGTCAAATCCAAGGAGCTGGATCAGAATACCGTACAGATATTCCGTTCCTGCACCGATGATGATCTGATCCGGCGAAATATGAAGTCCGTGGAAATCCTGCAGATGTCTGGCGATAGCCTCCCGCAGTTCGTAAATACCTCCACAGGGCGGATTCGTCATCAGATTCTGCTGGCGTTCATTGAGCATTTCCCGGATAAGCCTGGACCAGATGGAGAAAGGAAAATACTCTGAACTGGTCTGGTTGCTGGTGAAATCGGCAAAGCATTCCGGCTCAGACGGTTTCTGTATGGTTTCCCGGCCGGTATCCGATGGATGTTTTTTCGGAGCCAGTGTTCTGATATCAGAGATAAAATATCCTTTTTTGGGAATGGAATATATGTAGCCTTCAGCCATCAGCTGGGCATAAGCATTTTCAACAGTGATTGTGCTTATGCCCAGATTTTTTGCAAAATTGCGTTTGGAAGGCAGTTTCTCTCCGGCAGCGAGATTGCCCTGTAAAATATCATTTTTAATGCATTTATAAAGGTGTTCATAAAGGGAATCTGACCCTATGCTGGCAAAGGAATAGGTAATCATTTTGAAATAGATCCTCCAATCTGACCATTTTAAATAAACTCAAAATGGCTATTTAAATATGATCAGATTTCATTATAATGGAAAAAAACATAATTGTAAATAAAGGAGATGTCTAAAATGGCAGAAAACAGATACGAATTAAATAAACAGCTGGCGCAGATATCCGTGCTGCAGGCGGTGTGGCGACACCGGCGGATGCTGCACTGATGATGCAGCTGGGGGCCGAGGGTGTATTTGTTGGTTCCGGTATTTTTAAATCAGGGAATCCGGAAAAACGTGCCAATGCCATTGTAAAGGCTGTCACAAACTATACGGATGCGGCCATGATTGCTGCATTGTCAGAGGATCTGGGTGAAGCCATGGTTGGCATCAATGAAGATGAAATTGCTTTGCTGATGGCAGAAAGAGGTAAATAGGATGAAGATTGCGGTGCTGGCTGTACAGGGAGCATTTATCGAACATGAGCAGGTGCTGGGGTCGCTGGGAATTGAATGTATTGAACTGAGAAAGGCAGAGGATCTGGATCAGAATTATGACGGACTGATTCTTCCGGGCGGTGAGAGTACTGTTCAGGGTAAGCTTTTAAAAGAACTGGGGATGTTTGAGAGACTGAAGAAACAGATCGAAGGCGGGATGCCGGTTCTGGCTACCTGTGCCGGACTGATACTTCTTGCTTCTGATATTGAAAATGATGACCGGCAGTGGTTCGGGACACTTCCGGTCACGGTCAGGAGAAATGCCTATGGGCGGCAGCTGGGCAGCTTTTATGCTGAACAGGAATTTGCCGGGATTGGTACGATTCCAATGACCTTTATCCGGGCGCCGTATATTGCATCGGCAAACCCGGAAGTGGATATTATGGCAGAGGTGGATGGACATATTGTGGGCGTAAGATACGGTCATCAACTGGCCATATCCTTCCATCCTGAACTGAACAGTGACAGGCGCATCCATGAATATTTTATCAGGATGACCGCAGCAGCGAAAAATACCTGTCCAGATAGATTTTGTGGGCAACGGTAATAATCATATTGCGGAGCATGTTTTTCTCAGCTGAATCATCTGTGTCCAACATATCCGGGTATTCTCTGAGACCAAAAACATGGGCTGCGATATTTTCAAATTCCGTACAAAAATAATCGTAAGCTGTCCGGCTGTCACAGATCTGACGCTGCATATCCAGCATGACACGGACATTATCGAGGGACAGAACGGATTTGGCAATGGCGATAAAGATCAGATAGGCAATCTGGTCACGGCTATACTGTTTTTTCACCGGATTGGCCACAAGCTTTTTTTTCACATAATTGCTGATCATGGAGCCGGTGATACTGATGTCCTGCAGCGGTTCCAGATAACCGGCGATATATTTGGCAGTTTGTTCCAGATAAAGACCGACCTCCGGGATTTCCTGATATCTTGGTAAGTGGAAATCCCGGATGGGTGCGGTCATTTCTTTTTTCATATCCTGATTCATATAACCCTCCCTGTTAGTATGGAGCAAAATTATAGCTGTTCCATATGATAATACGTATATTATAATGCAAAATCTTTAATATGTAAACAAAACTTCATCATCGGTTTTTTAAAAACTCTTGACATAATAAATAAAGTAGATTAAAATAATGCATAAAGAGTTATTGAAAAACCGATGATATAAATATGACATGTTGACAGGCAGAACAGAAGCCTAAGAGAGGTTTGCTGTTTGAATTAAGAATGAGGAGGAGACAGAATGGATGCTCACGCTATGACAAAGGATATGCATATTCCCGATGTAAGGAAAGATCTGCGTTTCAGGGTTAAGGATCCCGGGAGTGCAGGGACACATTTTATAGGCTTTATTGCCGCAATTCTGATGACTCCGGTGCTGCTGGTGCATGCTTCGGGAGAAGGAGCAGATTTTCTGGCAATGCTGGGGCTGAGTGTATTTATGGTGAGTATGATTTTGCTTTATGGTGCAAGTTCGGCATATCATACCTTTGATATTTCAGAAAAGGCAAATCTGGTTTTGAAAAAAATCGATCATATGATGATTTTTGTACTGATTGCAGGATCTTATACGCCCGTATGTCTGACCGCTATTCGCGGTACAACGGGTACCAGGCTCATGATGATTGTCTGGGGACTGGCTTTGGCCGGTATCATTCTGAAAGGATTCTGGGTAACATGCCCGAAGTGGTTTTCATCCGTGATCTATATCGGAATGGGATGGACATGTGTGCTGGCCATGCCGCAGCTCATTGCCAATCTGTCAATGGGTGCGTTCCTGTGGCTGCTGCTGGGCGGTATCCTTTACACTGTGGGTGGTGTCATTTATGCCATGAAATTCCCGGTTTTCCATAACAGATTCCAATATTTCGGATGTCATGAGCTCTTTCATGTATTTGTCATGGCAGGAAGCCTTTGTCACTATATTGTCATGTACAATTATCTGCCATTGGCCGGGTAGATATTCTGATAATTGCAGGACAAATACTGTGGAAAAAATTAAATATACGTTATATAATAAAGGATGGATTATCGAAAAAGTGATTCCATCCTTTTTTGTGAGAGGTGACAGGATGATGAATATAAACAGATTGATTAAGAATGTGATTGAACAGATTAAGGAGGCTCAGCTGAAGCTGGGATTTGAGAGGGAGGTCATCCGGCTGTACTTTCCCGTGTCTTCCCTGAATGCGCTGTTGGAAACGGATTATCAGGATGAGAAACAGATGCTTACAGTTCTCAGAGAGACGGAAGAATTGCAGAATACCGAGATGGGATCATTGGCGTTTTCCGCGCATAAAGGCAGAATAGAAATCATGGTGTCTCCAAAAGGAGCGGAATATGTGGCAAAAAAGATTCCGGATCCGCTTTTTTTAAAAGCGGTCATTGAGCTGTTCGCGTCCAATCACAGTCTGACCATTGAAGAAATCTGTCAGTGTTTTGAACAGTCCGGACGGGAGTATACCTGTGAAGAGATGGCGCCGGGGACAGATTTTGATTATGTGGTTTATTTTAAAGATGCATCATTTGATGAGTATTATTACTGTATTAAAATGGAAATGGGACATACGATCTATCATCGCTTTATGAAGGAGGATTATCTGCTCCTGATTGAGGAATAAAGAGGGATATGAGAAAAAGTCATTAAACCGATGGTTTAAGACGTTAAGATAAAAATACAGGAGGTTTTATTACTATGATTTTGATTCAAAACGGCAGAGTGGTGGATCCGGTGACAGGTGCGGACGAGGTGATGGATGTTCTTATTAAAGATTCTGTCATTGAGGAAACCGGTCATGGTCTTGAGGCTGACGGGGCGCAGATCATTGATGCCACGGGGCTTGTGGTGGCGCCGGGGCTTGTGGATGTCCATGTTCACTTCAGGGATCCGGGGCTGACCTATAAAGAGGATATCAATACAGGGGCGGCTGCGGCGGCCAGAGGCGGTTTTACGACGGTTGTCTGCATGGCCAATACAAAGCCGGTGGTGGATAGTATTGAAACACTGCAGTATGTCCAGGAGAAGGGCGAGACAACAGGAATTCATGTGCTTCAGGCTGCATCAGTAAGCAAAGATCTGAAAGGAAAAGAACTGGTGGATATGGATGCGCTGGCAGTGGCCGGGGCTGCAGGATTCACAGACGACGGTATTCCGATCATGGATGAGAAGCTGCTGGTAACAGCCATGGAGAAGGCCAGAGATCTGGATATGCCGATCAGCCTTCATGAGGAGGATCCGCTGTTTATTAAGCAGGCCGGAGTTCATCAGGGAAGGGTGTCTAAACAGCTGAATTATGGCGGCGCTTCCAGGACAGCAGAGGATGTGATGGTGGCGAGAGATTGTATACTGGCATTGCATACAGGTGCGCCTGTCTGTATTCAGCATATCAGCTCCGGCAATTCTGTGGAACTGGTCAGAACAGCGAAGAAGCTGGGAGCGGATATTCATGCGGAGGCCACACCTCATCATTTTACCTTGACGGAAGACGCTGTATTGAAATACGGAACACTGGCCAGGATGAATCCTCCTCTCAGGACAGAGGAAGACAGGATGAAGATTATTGAAGGACTGAAGGATGGTACCATTGATATGATCGTTACGGACCATGCGCCTCACAGTACGGAGGAGAAGGAAAAGCCTCTTGGCAGTGCGCCGAGCGGCATTACAGGGCTGGAGACATCTTTGGGTCTCGGTCTGCTGTCTCTGGTAGAGCCGGGACATCTGACTTTAATGGAGCTGATGGCCTGTATGAGCAAAAAACCGGCGGAATTCTACAGAATGATTCCGGGCAGTATCACCCAGGATGCACCGGCGGATATTGTCATCTTTGGAGAAAAGGAACGCTGGACAGTGGACCATTTCGCATCGAAGGCTTCCAACAGTCCATTTAAAGGCTGGGAGCTTCCGGGCAAAGTTCATTATACGATCTGCGCGGGAAAAATCGTCTATCAGGGGTAGCCAGGGGGTTATTTTGAAAGATCGAAGTTTTTTATGTTTGACAAATATGCCTGAGTAACATATAATATACTTAACAAGGGAGCCGGAAGGTGACTGCACTCACCCGACCCGGCGAAGTTTTTTGCTAAGAAATAGCCGTCTACTTTTTTCGGGAGCAGGACGGCTATTTCTTATTTTTCAGATTCAGAATGGCTACAATTAATAGACCAGTGGTCAAAATAATCATGAATTCTTCATATGTACTCATAATAATCACCGCCTTCCGTAAGGTCTCGGATTGGGTGAGAGCACGTCCCCCGGCTGCCCGGTTAAACATATTATTTTCATGAATTCATTATAGTTGGCCATAATTCTCATTTCACTCATCATTTATCGCAATATTCGACAGTATACGACAATATCCATAATAAATTGAGCCTTTTCACACATAGAATTTCAGCATATTCGGACTTAAAGTTTATCGGCTGAACTGTTACATCGGCTGAACCGTAATCAGGAAAGAAAGCTAAAAAAAGTTCTTGCCAAACACTATCATATATGTTATATTATCAAAAGATTTGAATTTCAAAATATTTTAAAATAAAAATATAAGAACTTAAAAATAAAAATGGAGAATGAGATGATGAGAGGTAAAATATGCGGCACCGGTTCTTATGTGCCGGAGCATTATCTGGATAATCATGATATTGCAGGAATAGTGGAGACCAGCGATGAATGGATCAGAGAACGGACCGGAATCGTGAGAAGGCATATTGCGGATAACGATACGACGGTGAGTATGGCCATCAAAGCAGGACAGGCTGCTCTGGAGAATGGGCAGGTGGAAGCGCAGGAGCTGGATATGATTCTCGTTTCCACTATCACACCCAATACCATTATTCCGTGTACAGCCTGTGAAGTTCAGAAAGCGATTGGGGCTGTCAGAGCTACATGCTTTGATCTGAGCGCTGCCTGCAGTGGATTTGTATTTGCTTATAATACGGCTCAGGCCTATATTGCGGCAGGTATCTGTAAAACGGTGCTGGTCATTGGCAGTGAGACACTTTCTACTATCGTTGACTGGCAGGACAGAGGCAGCTGTATACTTTTCGGCGACGGCGCCGGAGCAGCGGTACTTAGGGCTGAGGAAGGTGAATGTTATCCATGGGTGACCCATTCCGATGGCGCTAAGGGAGAGGTTCTTTCCTGTGAGAGCCGCAATCAGAGGAACTGGCAGGAGAAAGAACAGGATAGAAAGACCTATACCTATATGGATGGGCAGGCCGTGTTTAAATTTGCTGTGAAGCGGGTACCTGAGGTGGTCAGAGAATTGCTTAAGAAAACAGAATTGTCAGTAGATGATATTGACTGGTTTGTTCTTCATCAGGCCAATCAGAGAATCATTGAATCCATAGCAAGACGGATGAAAACGGATATCAGCAAATTTCCGATGAATATTGCGGAATATGGCAATACATCATCAGCCAGCATACCGATTCTGCTGGATGAGCTGAACCGCAAGGGGCTGCTTGGGCCGGGACAGAAAATTGTTCTGGCAGGATATGGCGCAGGCCTTTCCTGGGGAGCCGCTTTGCTCGAGTGGGCATAAAAATAAAGTGTTAAAAATCCCTGCATATGCATAATCAACAGCAGGGTTAAATAATAAAAAAATCAATCAATTAAAGGAGAAAAAATCATGTTAGAAAAAGTAAAAGCAATTGTAGCAGAAGGTTTAGGTTTGGATGCAGCAGATTTAATAGCAGAAACAACTTTTGAGTCTCTTGGTGCAGACTCCCTTGATCTGATGGATATGGTCATGACCTTTGAAGATGAATTTGGTGTTGAGATCGATACGGATGCCATCGGCGGGCTGAAAACTATCGGCAGTGTTGTAGACTATATTTCCGGTTTACAGTAAAATGTCTGGCGGTGTTGTTTGCGATTATCATGCAGACACGCATCCGGCTCAACTATTTTGGATAAAGAGAGGTTGTAATATGAAGACAGAAGTGACCGAGTTACTTGGAATTGAATATCCGATTATCCAGGGCGGAATGGCCTGGGTTGCTGAGTATCATCTTGCAGCCGGCGTATCGAATGCCGGTGGACTTGGACTCATTGGAGCAGCCAGTGCGCCGGCAGAATGGGT
>JAEDGN010000111.1 GCA_016297495.1 Coprococcus sp. | reverse complement strand
TCAAACAGCTCATCCTCCAGAGCTCTTAAACCCGCAAATGTCATAATATTCTTTTTAGATTCTGCCATAATAAAATCCCTTCCTATCTATAGATTTTCATCTGAAAAATGATATTATTCTTCATTAATAAATGTGCCGTTTTCACCGTATACATCCTTGTATTATAGACTATCGTCCAAATACTGTCAACCAATTCATTCCTTTTTCCGGCAGGCATTTCATGCATGGTAATTGCCCAGCCATACAGCCAGCAGATCCTTCAATTCCTCATAGGATTCCACCTCATTGACAGCCTGCCGCATTCTTGCAGATCCCGGATATCCCGCCGTATACCAGGCCACATGCTTGCGCATCTCCCGTATTCCCTGATACTCGCCTTTATGCCGGATATGCATATCCGCATGACGCAGCATCATATCCGTCATCTCCTGAAGGGACGGTTTCTGGTGGAGAATACCTTTCTCCAGATAATCCACAATATCTCTGAACAGCCATGGATTGCCTCTGGCGCCTCTGGCAGCCATGATGCCGTCACACTCTGTTTCTTCAAGCATTCTTTTCGCATCCTGTGGTGTGAAAATATCGCCGTTTCCAATGACCGGTATACGGACAGACTCTTTCACCTGCCGGATAATATCCCAGTCCGCCTGCCCGCTGTAATACTGGGCTCTTGTCCTGCCGTGAACCGCCACCGCTGATGCCCCGCTGTCCTCAAGCATTTTTGCCATTTCCACCGCATTGATGCAGGTGTCATCAAACCCTTTACGTATCTTCACCGTAACCGGTTTATCAATGGTGCGGACAAGACGCCTGATAATCTCTCCTGCCAGCTTTGGCTGCTTCATAAGGGCCGATCCTTCCCCGTTGTTAACCACCTTTGGAACAGGGCACCCCATATTCACATCCAGTATATCGAAATCCCTGTCCGCAATCATGGATGCCGCTTCAGCCATAATATCCGGCTCGGAACCAAACAGCTGAAGTGCCACAGGGCGTTCCTCCGGTACCGTCTCCATGAGAAAAAAAGTATTTTTATTCTTATAAGTAATCGCCTTTGCACTGACCATCTCCGTATAGACAAGGCCACAGCCCTGCTCCCGGCAAAGCACACGAAATGGCAGGTCCGTAACGCCTGCCATGGGTGCCAGTATAACGGGATGCTCAATACACAGGGAACCAATCTGTAAAGGTTTCATCATCCTATGCCCGATTCTTCCTGTTTATGCCTGCATTTTTGTAATAGATGATACGCAGCCCCTGAAGGGTCAGCATATTATCATAGATATCAATAACATCCGTCTCATCGGCAATGACCTTGCCGAAACCGCCTGTTGCTACAACCTTGATATCTCCAAGACCCGATTCCTCTTTCATTCTGCGTACAATATACTCCGTCTCTCCGATAGTTCCAAACACAATACCTGCCTGGATACATTCTGTCGTATCTTTTGTCAGAATGGTCTTCGGCTTTTTAATCTCTACTTCAGGAATTCTGGCAGCATCACTGGTAAGTGCCTGAACGCTGGTCTGGATCCCCGGAGCAATAACGACAGAATCCAGCATACCATCAGCCAGTACCAGCTGATAGGAGGTAGCCGTTCCATAATCGATAACTATAGCCGGTCCGCCATACAGTTCCTTCACCGCCGCCGCATTGACGATCAGATCGGAGCCTGCCTCTTTCGGATTTTCCGCACCGACCCTGACACCGGTCTTGACACCCGGTCCCACAATGATCGGATGAATATGAAAATATTTGACACAGGCATTGGTCAGGGAATACATAACATTCGGCACAACAGAAGCGATAATGATGCCTTCAATATCATGATGGCTGGCATTGGACAGACGCACCAGATCCCTGAGCAGAACACCATATTCGTCGGATGTCCTCGGAATCTTGGTGGTCACACGATAGATTCTCTGAATCTTTTCACCTTTAAATGTGCCCAGGGTAATATTGGTATTACTGACATCAATGACCATTATCATCTTCCAGATCCTCCCCTAAAAAGAATACTTTATAATACATTTCCAGAGACTCAAAGAGCTCCTGTTTCTCCTGCTGCATCTGTTTGATTTTCAGTACGCTGCCGATATCATCATATAAAAGATCCCCTTCATCAGCGGATGTGTTCAGTTCAAGATTACCATCCTCATCGAATTCCAGAGACAGAATTCCGCCCACATCCTCCGTAAACAATACACACAGAATCTTCAGTTCATCCTTTATATGCTGCGGCAGACCATCAAAATTCTCATTCAGATAAAATTTCTTCTCGTAAGCGCTGGACGCGCATAATACCATTTTATCCTGATACATATTCGTTCCTCCTAAACATAACCAAGAACGCCACGGACAGACACTTCCCCGGATATGACCTGCACAACCATTCCGTCATCCCTCCGTACAAGCAGACAACCTTCTCTGTCAATCCCCTCGGCTATACCGTCATATTTTCTGCCTCGTTCCTCTATATAGACACGCTGCCCGTAATTGATCAGCCGTTTATTATATTCCTCCATCAATTCTGACAGATCAGACGTTTCCATAAAACGATCATAGTATATCTCAAAAGTCTGCAGGACATCCGTTATCATCTCACTTCGTTTAAAATACTGCCCTGATGCCGTATGCATAGACGCCGCAACCCCGGCAATATCCTCCGGAAAATCCTCAGTATTGACATTGATACCGATACCGATCACCACATAATGAATATGATCCGGTTCTGAACTCATCTCCGTCAAAATACCGCATACCTTCCGCCCGTCAATAATAATATCATTGGGCCATTTGATGGAACAGCCCTGTATCCGGCTGCTGATGGCATCGTAAACTGCCATTGCCGCCACAAGCGTTAACATGGATGCCTTATCCGGACGTATATCCGGTCTCAGAAGAATACTCATCCATATACCGCTGCCCTTTGGAGAATGCCATTCACGCCCCCGGCGTCCCTTACCGGCTGTCTGCCTTTCCGCCACCACCAGTGTGCCATGACCGGCTCCCTGCTCCGCAAGGACCTTGGCAGTCTGATTGGTAGACACCAGTTTCTCTTCATAAATAACAGTTTTCCCGGCCCAGGATGTCTTCAGAATACTGTTCAGCTCATCAGCAGTCACAAGATCCGGCGTACGTACCAATCTATAACCGCGATTTTTCACTGCCTCGATCATATAGCCCTCTTCCTTCAGCTGATTCATCACCTTCCATACCGCTGTTCTGGATACTTTCAATTCCTGGCACAACTGCTGTCCCGACACATAATCATCTGTTTCTCTGAGACATTTCAATATTCTCCCCTTCATGCCGCTGACCTCCAAAAAGCTTTACTTATCATATTACCTTATTTTCCGGAAAATATCAATAAAAAAGAGCTGCCGCACACAACTTTAAGGGGTTCTTTGTGTTAATCCAAAGAACCCCCTGAAAATAGTCCGTTATACGTGCAGCTCTGTCGCCTATGAAACATGCACCTTGTACTCTCCGGCTCTGTCGTCGTCATACATGGATCTGTAGGACAGCGGATAGAGAACGATGCCCAGTACACAGCCCCAAAATACATCGATGATAGAATGCTGCTTCAGCAAAACCGTTGACATGCAGATGGCAATAGCCAGTAAATAGGATCCTGCATGTACCAGCTTCTTATGTCTGAAGATATCTGAATGCTGAATGACAGTATTGACTGCAATACTGTTAAATACGTGAATGGACGGACACACATTCGTGGACGTATCCACTGTGTATATCATTGCCACCAGCTGAGAAAAAATATTATCGTTGGCAATCTGAGGCCTGAGTTCCAGGCCTGTAGGCAAAACCGTATAAATAGCCAGACAAATAATCATTCCTGTAAACATATAACGGCAGGCATGATAGAAATCCTCCCTGCTGTTTCTATAGAAATAGATAAATGTAACTGCTATCCATACAAACCACAGAAGATACGGAACAATAAAATACTCGCAGAAAGGAATTTTATCATCCAGCGATGAATGAACCATCAATACCGGTTCTCTGAATTGTTCAAGCAGGAAAAACCATATAAAATATAACGCTGAAAATGCTGCCACAAATCCGATCGGGTGATCTATTACCCATTGTCTCATCTTCCTCATATGAACCTCCGTTAATACTCATTTATACCAAAACAATGCTTCCATTTTTTACAAACAGAAGTATACACCCTAAACTTGAAAAATGTCTATCTAATTTCTGAAGAATTTCTTAAAGTTCCGCATTTTGTATACAAATATCTTTCTTTAATAATATATGAGCACCCATGAAGAAAGATGAAAACATGACAAAAAATGGGAGCTGTCATAGAACAGCCCCCCGAATATTCCTGTATCAATTATTATTTAACATCAGATTCCCTGACAACTTCCGCGATGGATGTGGCAAGACCTGCCAGTCCCTGAATATCTGAAGGAATGATGATCTTCGTCGCCTTGCCGTCGGCAGCCTTGCCAAATGCCTCAAGACTCTTCAGCTGAAGAACCGCAGAATCCGCGCCGGCTTCGCGAATGAAACGGATACCATCCGCATTGGCCTGCTGGATCTTCAGAATAGCCTGCGCCTCACCTTCAGCCTCACGAATCTTTGCTTCCTTGACAGCCTCTGCACGAAGGATGGCAGACTGCTTGTCAGCCTCAGCCTGAAGGATAACCGATTCCTTATGACCTTCGGCCTTCAGGATGGCGGAACGTTTCTCACCTTCTGCAATCAGGATGGATTCACGACGTTCACGTTCAGCCTTCATCTGTTTCTCCATGGCATCCTGAATAGCTGCCGGAGGAATGATATTCTTCAGTTCCACACGATTCACCTTGATACCCCATGGGTCTGTGGCTTCATCCAGTGTAGAACGCATCTTGGCATTGATGATCTCACGGGATGTCAGCGTCTCATCCAGCTCCAGATCGCCGATAATATTACGAAGTGTCGTGGCTGTCAGATTCTCAATGGCCATGATCGGATTCTGAACACCATAGCAGTAAAGTTTCGGATCTGTAATCTGATAGAACACAACCGTATCAATACGCATGGTAACATTATCCTTGG
>JAEDGN010000037.1 GCA_016297495.1 Coprococcus sp. | reverse complement strand
ATTATAACAAACCTCCATAAAAAAAGAAATCTCCCGGAATCCTGAAATTTCCGGGAAATCTCTTTTATTGTGAATATCAATCTTATAACATAGCTTCCAGTGTCTTTCTGACAGCTTTAATGAATTCTTCGCTGTTGGCAACTGTGACATCCTTCAGCGTTGTAATCAATGCCAGATCCTTGGTCATGGTGCCGCCCTCGATCGTATCGATGGTCGCCTTCTCAAGCTTATCTGCAAATGTCATCAATTCAGGAATCTGATCCAGTTCGCCACGTTTTCTCAGGGCACCTGTCCATGCAAAAATCGTTGCCACGGAGTTGGTAGATGTCTCTTCGCCCTTCAGATGTTTGTAGTAATGTCTCTGAACAGTACCATGGGCTGCCTCATATTCATATGTACCATCCGGTGCCACAAGAACAGATGTCATCATAGCCAGTGAACCAAAAGCTGTAGCCACCATATCACTCATAACATCACCGTCATAATTCTTGCAGGCCCAGATATAACCGCCCTCAGAACGGATCACACGGGCAACGGCATCATCAATCAGTGTGTAGAAGTATTCGATACCTGCTGCATCAAATTCCTCTTTGTATTCTGCATCAAAAATCTCCTGGAAGATATCCTTAAATGTATGATCATATTTCTTGGAGATCGTATCCTTTGTTGCAAACCAGAGATCCTGTTTTGTATCCAGCGCATAATTGAAGCATGCCTTTGCAAAGCTTTCGATCGATGCACAGACATTATGCTGTCCCTGAATAATACCCGGTCCGTCAAACTGATGAATCAGCTCACGAACTTCCTCGCCGGCCTCATTGGTATACACCAGTTCAGCCTTGCCGGCACCTGGAATCTTCATCTCTGTTGCCTTATACACATCGCCATAGGCATGCCTTGCAATAGTGATCGGTTTCTTCCATGTTCTGACTGTCGGCTCAATACCCTTCACAACGATCGGCGCACGAAATACGGTGCCGTCCAGAATCGCACGAATCGTGCCGTTCGGACTCTTCCACATTTCCTTCAGATTATACTCTGTCATACGGGCCGCATTCGGAGTAATCGTCGCACATTTAACAGCCACACCGTATTTCTTTGTTGCCAGTGCAGAATCTATTGTCACCTGATCATTAGTCTGATCTCTGTACTCCAGGCCCAGATCATAATACTCTGTCTTCAGATCAATAAACGGCAGCAGCAGTTCATCCTTGATCATCTTCCAGAGAATCCTTGTCATCTCATCGCCATCCATCTCAACCAGCGGTGTCGTCATCCTTATCTTGTCCATGCCATGTTCCTCCATGTCTTGTATATAAATTTCAGTTCAGGAACGCCTCAGGCGTTCTTGCCGCGGCGTGGTCGAATGCGAAGCATTCTTCCACTGACTACATCTGCGATCCGCAATTCGCAGGAACTATTGCAGAACTTCCTGCTTCTCAGGCGGATTTTTACACTCTCCTCAGCCTTAACACAGTTCAGACTCTCTGCTACCTGTCAGCACAATTACGGTAGGCTTCTCTGCTTCAAACCGTTTGAAAAACGCCGGCACTTGGCTTTTGGAACAAAGTGTGCAAAAGCCTTAGTGTCCGCTGCGTTTTTCGTCGAGCGAAAGCGTGTTTGAAGAGAGAAACCAACCGTATTGTGCTTCAGGAAACCAGATGTCTGAACTGTTTAATATTCCTTATAGTAATTGATCAGACAGCCTGCCAGAATGATCTTTCTCTCATCATCTGTCAGCTCACCCATCTTCAATGTCAATGGCACCAGCTCGTCTTTAACAACATAGGCCGGAATATCTGTCAATTTATCTTCAATGGCTTTTCGGATACCCGGAATGAAAATATAGTCGCCATTGGCAAACGGCAGCTCATCTTCCGGATAAAGGAACGGCAGCATGCCCCAGTTAATCAGATTGGAACGATAACGCTTCGTTGCATAGCCTTTTGCGATATTAGCCCATCCGCCAAGAACCTTCTGGCAGGAAGCAGCCTGTTCGCGGGCAGAACCGTCACCCGGTTTCACAGCGTAGATTGTACTGCCGATGGCTGTCTTTCTGGCACGCATATCCGGAAATACCTTCTTGATCTTTCCGACCACATGAGTCAGCTCATCCTGCATCTCCATATCGCCTTCACACGGGCAGGCACCGGTCTGACGGATCGTCTCCAGCTGACGGACAGCCTTGGCACGTCCCACATAAGCCGGATCTTTTCTGGACAGGGTAAATTCTGCCAGTCCCAGTGGATTGGAACGGAAGGAAGAGGTCTCTCCTGACGGAATCAGTTCATCTGTTGTCGTAACCGGATCATGAATTTCTGATACGACTTTGATAATCAGGTCATCCGTCAATGCTGTCATCTCCGGCCAGTCCTTGATGTTCGGACCAAACTGGATCTCAACCTCAGGATGTGCCTCACCCTTGCTGTCATAAACTCTATTGGCATAAATTGTACTGTCAAAATGATATTTCGGATTCCTGTATTCAATATCTGCCAGATCAGTAGCCGGTGTCAGGAAGCCCTTGTTGGCTGCTGTTGCGGCAATGGAACGGGCATCCATCAAAGCTACGGAAGCCACCTGACCGTTCTGAAGCTTGGAGCCTTCACGGTTCGGGAAATTACGTGTTGTATGACGAATACTGAAAGCATTATTGGCCGGTGTATCGCCTGCACCAAAGCAAGGACCGCAAAAAGCTGTCTTCAGCACCGCACCTGTAGCCAGCAGATCCGCTGCCACACCATTCCTGATCAGTTCCATATAAATCGGTGTACTGGCCGGATAAACACTCAGTGTGAACTTATCATCACCGGTGCTGCGTCCCCGGAGAATATCTGCAGCATCACAGATATTTTCAAAACCGCCGCCGGCACAGCCTGCAATAATACCCTGATCACAATACAGCTTACCGCCAATAATCTTGTCTCTTAATGTATAATCAATGGCACCATCAAAGCTGACTGCCGCACGTTTTGCCACATCATACAGAATATCCTCCAGATTGGCATTCAATTCTTCAATCGTATATGTATTGCTTGGATGGAACGGCATTGCAATCATTGGCTTGATCGTGCCAAGATCTACAATCACCATACCATCATAGTAGGCAACCGGTCCCGGATTCAATTCTTTATACTCACCGATTCTGCCGTGAATATCATAGAATTCTTCAATCGTCTCATCTGTACACCAGATAGAAGACAGGCAGGTCGTCTCCGTTGTCATAACATCAATACCGATACGGAAATCCGCACTCAGATGGGCGATGCCAGGTCCCACAAATTCCATAACCTTATTGTTCACATAACCGTTGGCAAACACTTCACCGATAATGGCCAGAGCCACATCCTGAGGACCCACACCCTTCATCGGCTCACCAGTCAGATAAATACCAACAACACCCGGCATATTAATGTCATAGGTTCTGTTCAGCAGCTGCTTGGCCAGCTCACCGCCGCCTTCACCGATGGCCATGGTACCAAGAGCACCATAGCGGGTGTGGCTGTCAGAGCCAAGAATCATACCACCGCAGGTTGCCAGCATCTCACGGGCAAACTGATGGATAACTGCCTGATGAGGCGGTACATAGATGCCGCCGTACTTCTGGGCACAAGTCAGGCCAAACATATGGTCATCTTCGTTGATCGTACCACCTACGGCACAAAGGCTGTTATGGCAGTTAGTCAGCACATATGGAATCGGGAACTTCTCCAGACCGCTGGCTCTGGCTGTCTGAATGATTCCAACGAAAGTAATATCATGGGATGTCATTTTATCAAATTTGATTTTCAGCTTTTCTTTTGAATCGGAAGTATTATGGGCCTGCAAAATGCCATAGGCCATGGTCTGGGCAGCCGCATCCGACTTATCCGGCACATATCCCAGCTTTGCATTCAGAATAGCACTGCTGTCCGCAGTATCCTCAATAATCTCTGTACCATTCAAAAGATAGGCACCATTTTGAAGTAATGTAATCATAGAACCTCCTGTCCTTGTCTCCCTGTTATTCTCAGGAGCCAATCCTGCATTTCTATCTAAAAATTTAATTTATTATATACATAAAATGAATAATCTTGCAACTGTCCTTTCATAAATTATCTCAATAAAATATCTGAAAATCAGTTAAAGCCCTGCCACATCCATCGGGGAATGTACAGGGCTCCGTTGCTCTTGCTCCATATGGCAATGATTATAGCATATCTTTTTTCAAAATGGAATTATTTTAATAGAGACAATTATTTTCTGCCGAATATAATCTTTGTTTTCAGCCATAATATTCTTTAACAGAATCCAACCGGATAAGGAGGTTTACCATGGATATCATCTATGTCATTTTTCTTTCTCTCGGCTCTCTGCTGGCCCTTTTTATACTGACCAAAATCATGGGATACCGCCAGATGTCCGAGATGAGTATGTTCGATTATATCAACGGCATCACCATCGGCTCCATCGCCGCGGAAATGGCCACTTCTCTGGAGAGTGACTGGTGGCTGCCCCTGACTGCCATGATCGTATACGGACTGACAGCCACTTTTCTATCTTATATTACGCTTAAATCCATGGCTGGGCGCCGTCTGATCTCAGGCAAACCACTGATCCTGATGAATCAGGATATCATCTATGAAAAAAATCTCTTGAAAGGGAAAATAGATCTGTCTGAAATGCTGATGCAGTGCCGTGTCAACGGTTATTTCAGTCTGTCGGATCTACAGACCATCCTGCTCGAACCCAACGGCCGTTTAAGCTTCCTTCCCAAATCCGATAAAAGACCCGTCAATCCCTCCGACCTGCAGCTGACTCCCCAGCAGGATTTTCTCGTAGCCAATGTTATCATCGACGGACACGTAATGGAAGAAAACCTTCTGCATGCCGGCAAAGACAAAAACTGGCTGTTCAAACAAATGAACAGCCAGAATATCCGCGATTTCAGAGAAGTACTCCTCGCAACCTGCGACATGCAGAACAAAATTACATTTTATCCAAAAACCCATAAAGAAATGACGAAGGATGTGCTGGATTGAAAAATTCAGCATTTAATATTATAAATCTCTGGAAGATTCCCGTATAAGAAGTTCTCCTTCAAAGATCTGATGGACGATCGGTCCGTTCTCCTCAATGGCATCAAAGAGAATCTCCGCCGCTGCTTCAGCCATTGCCACCACCGGCTGTTTCACCGTTGTCAGTGTCGGAATATAGTAGGAACTCATGTCCAGTCCATCAAATCCGACGACGGAATAATCCTCCGGCACGTTTTTCCCGGCTTCTTTCAAGGCCCTGCAGACACCCATGGCTATCACATCGGCTATGGCAAAGACAGCTGTACATTCCGCATGCTTCGCCAGTAGTTCCTGCATCCCTTTATAGCCTCTCTCAAAGGTATAGGCATCCTGCTCCGGCGCCGTATAATTAATCAGGTCATCGCAGATTTCCAGCCCATTATCTTTCAGGGCGCGTCTGTAACCTTCCAGACGCAGGGCACTGATACTCCTGTCATCTTTGGAGGCCGCCAGCAATGCGATGCGCTTATGGCCCGCTTTGCACAGATAATCGACGATCCGATAGCTCTCTTTGACATCATCCACATGTACTGCAGAACAGACCTCCGTACTGTTCCCATCGATGTCACCAACAGCCGCTATGACACATGGCAGATCCAACTGCCTGAGCTTGTCTTTTGTATGAATAAAATAACCGCCGAGAAAAATGATGCCCTTCGGTTTTTTCTCCAGTATCATCTCCAGTGCCACTTCGATCTCATCCTGATCATCATTGACACGCTGCAGAATAAATGTATATTTATGCTTATGGATCAGCTTTTCAAGTACATCAATCATCGGCTGAAAAAAGGGGTTGCCGATACCTTTTACCAGTACGACGATAGCATTACTTTCCAGGCGCTTCAGATTCCTGGCACTATTATTGGGGATAAACTGATTATCCCGCACCACTTTAAGAATCATATCCTTTGTCGCCTGATTGATACCAGGATGATTATTAATCGCTCTCGATACAGTGCTGACACTGACGCCGCACTGCTTTGCAATGTCTTTAATCGTAATGTTGCTCATATCCCTCATCCCCTCTATGCTGAATGCCATTTACACATTTAATCATTATATACATTTCAATTCAAAAATCAACATCTGCCGCAGATTTTCGTCAGGAAATGTATTTTTTCTTTGATTTCAGGAGTAAATGCATCTTTATGCATACGCCACATCCAGTTGCCTGATGGAACAGATGGCGTATTCATACGGGCTTCACTGCCAAGTCCAAGGTAATCCTGCACAGGAATGATACATGTATCTGCAACGGTTCTCATGGCACAACTGATATAATCCCAGTGGATCTCCTCAATCGGTGTATGATAATTATTCAGGTAAGCCATAGCCACCTTTTTATCCTCTTCACTGAACTGCCCATACCATCCGGCAATGGTATTATTATCATGGGTTCCTGTATATACAACACAGTTTGTAGGATATCCATGAGGCATATAATCACCGGCCTCCCTGGAATCAAAGGCAAACTGCAGGACTTTCATGCCCGGATATCCTGTATCCACAAGCAGCTGCTTCACAGAATCCGTCACATAACCCAGATCTTCCGCGATGATCTCCGCATCTCCGAGGGCTGCCTTAATATGATTAAACAGATCTACACCAACGCCTTCTTCCCAGTGTCCGTTGGCTGCAGTTTTATCACCGTAAGGAATGGAATAGTAAGCATCAAATCCCCGGAAATGATCAATCCGCACAATATCAAACAATTCAAACAATGTCTTCATTCTGCTAATCCACCACTCATAACCGGTGGCTTTGTGGTAATCCCATGCATACAGCGGATTCCCCCAGAGCTGTCCATCCGCTGAAAATGCATCTGGCGGGCATCCCGCAACTGCCAGCGGCAGATGATTCTCATCCAGCTGGAACAATTCCGGATTCGCCCACACTTCCACACTATCGAATGAAACATAAATAGGAATATCACCTATAATCTTTATATTCCTGTCATTTGCATACTGTTTCAAAGTCTGCCACTGCCTGCGGAACAGGTATTGAAGGAAGATGTAAAAGCCCATGTCATCGGCCAGTTCCTTTTCATATGCCGCAACCGCAGATTCACTTCTCATCCGGATATCTTCCGGCCACTCGGTCCAGCATTGACCGCCAAAATAATCCTTTAATGCCATAAACAGCGCATAATTTTCCAGCCAGAAACGGTTTTTATCATAAAACGCCTGAATTCCGGCCTTTGCCTCCCCGGAATACCGATCATAGGCTTTCCTCAGCACATCAAACCTTGCACGATAAATCTTGTCATAGGCAACCACATCCGGAAGGTCTCCCCAGTCGTAACCGACGCATTCCTCTTCTGTCAGGACACCCTCATCAATCAGCTGCTCCAGATCAATGAAATAAGGATTGCCGGCAAAGGTTGAAAAGGACTGATACGGAGAATCTCCGTATCCTGTCGGCCCTATGGGCAGCACCTGCCACAGGCTCTGTCCTGTCTCCTGAAGGAGATCAACAAAATCATACGCTTCTTTTGAAAATGCGCCTATGCCATACTTTGAAGGCAGACTGGAAATAGGCAGCAACATACCGCTTTGTCTTTTCATCAGTACTTCCTCCCCATACTATTATAACTGCTTCAGATCATTCGCAATCTCTATACAGACGTCTTCCGCCGAAGGTACATAGCCAAGACGGTCAATAAAAGCATGGGAAGCACCACAGTACCTCAGAGTACGTACCTCAACCCCTGCCTGCTCAAGCTGTCTTCCATAAAATTCTCCCTGCTGTCTGAGTCCGTCAAACTCAGCCACCGCAATCAGCGCTTTCGGCAGCCGTTCATGACTTTTAGCCAGCATCGGGCTGACATATGGATTCTCTGCCAGACTTCTGTCCGGTAAATAAGCATTGATCATTAACTCTTTCTCGGGATTTGTGCCATTCCCCAGACACAGAAGCGGTCTGATCTCATCTTCATTGCCCGGTGCAATATCATAAACATCCGGCCGCCATTTATATCCCGGAACACCTTCATTCTCTGCCGTCAATGACGGATAGAGCAGAATCTGCTCGGCAACCATGTCTTTTCCCTCTTCACGGGCTTTCAGGCAGATTGCCGCAGTCAGATTGCCGCCGGCACTGTCACCGGCAACGGCAATCCTGGATGCATCTATGCCGTACGCATCGGCATGTGCATATATATGACTTACAGCAGCATAGCAATCATCAAACCCGGCCGGAAAAGGATGTTCCGGTGCCAGCGAATAATCTACATTAAACACTACTGCATCGGCCAGTTCCGCAATGAGACGGCATGGATTCTCCACAGTAAATACCGTGCCTCCGATCCAGCCGCCGCCATGAATATAGACCAATGCCGGCCGCTGCCTGCTGCTGGTTCGTCTCTTGTAATAACGCCAGAGTCCCACCTTCCGGCCTTCCACCTCCAGGATCTCATGCCCGGTATAGATCTCTGCCTGATTTAAATTGTAATTCGGAAATCCCATGGATTCTCGGATTGCTTCAATAGCATCCTTTGTATCATCCGTTCCCGTCTCTCTCTGCTGTGCAACCCAGTTATCCTCCTGGCACGCCTTCTCATAGGGATCCAGATACCCGGCTTTCGTCACTCCCGGGATCTTCTTAAGGAGAATCTTAAGACCATTGCTTTCAATGATTTCGGAAGCATTCTGAAGTTCTGTAATATCACTGATGTTATATTTCCTCATATATTATTGCTCCTTAATCGTATAGACACATTAACCTTTAACTGCTCCGGCCACAACACCCTCGATAATGTATTTCTGACAGAATACATAAATAATGATGACCGGCAGAATAGCCAGAACGATACAGGCCATAATAGCACCCATATCAACGGTACCGAAACCACCCTTCAGATACTGGATTACGATCGGAATCGTCTTATATTTCTTAATATCCAGTACAAGATAAGGCAGGAGGTAGTCGTTCCATACCCACATGATCTCCAGGATACCTACAGATACAATCGTAGATTTCATGATTGGCAGGATCACTTTAAAATACATCTGAATCGGATTACACCCGTCAATACATGCTGCCTCTTCAATCTCAATCGGCATACTCTGGGCAAAATTGGAGAACATGAATACGGCCATGCCGGCACCAAATCCCAGATAGATAATGATAATTCCCCAAGGCGTATTGAGATGCAGTGTATCTGCTGTCTTCGCCAAAGTAAACATAACCATCTGGAACGGTACAACCATTGAGAAAATAAATGAATATTTCATTATTTTTGTAATCTTTGTCTGCACACGTGTCACATACCAGCCACACATGGAGCAGAGAATCAGAATGGCCAGAACCGAACCTACTGTAATAAACAAACTGTATCCAAAATATTTAAAGAACTCAATTTTCTCAATACCATTGATGTAGTTCGCCCAGCCGTTAAAGGCTTTTCCAGTCGGCAGTCCAAAAGGATCAAGACTGATCTTGGATTTCTTCTTGAAGGAGTTGATAATAACAAGCACGATAGGCATAACGTAAATAACTGAAATAATACTGAATATAACCGTCAGTACGGACTTGTATCCCTGTTTGCTTCGTCTCATGATCAATTATCCCCCTTTCCTGAAGTCAGCCGCATCTGCAGAATACCGATAGCTGCCAGAATCAAGGCAAAAATAACTGCCTTGGCCTGTCCGACACCCCTGAATACAGAAGTGCTTCCGTAGAAGGTATTATAAATATTCAAAGCCACCATTTCTGTACCGTGAGACGGCTCACCGGCAGTTAATGCAAGGTTCTGGTCGAACAGCTTGAATCCGTTGGTCAATGTCATAAAAGTACAGATGACGATGGTCGGTCTGACCGTCGGAATAATAATCCTGAATAACCGCTGAACTGCATTGGCACCGTCTACTTCCGCGGCTTCCAGCATATCTGTGGAAATATTCTGAAGCCCGGCAATATAAAGGATCATCATATAACCAACCTGCTGCCAGCAAAGCAGAATAACCAGACCCCAGAAACCATAAGCAGAACTGTATGTCAATGTCCTGCCCCAATATGCCAGCACACCGTTGAGAAGCAGCTGCCATACATAACCGAGCACGATACCGCCGATCAGGTTCGGCATAAAGAAGACTGTTCTGAACAGATTCGTGCCCTTGATCTTCTGTGTCAAGCACAAAGCTACGGCAAAAGCAAGTACATTGATCAGAACAACCGTTACGATTGTAAATAAAGCAGAAAAGAACACCGAATGCATAAATGTACTGTCCTGCAGCGCTTTAATATAATTAGTGATACCTGTAAACTTGGCATCCGTCACTGTGGTAAAAGAGCAAAAGCTCAAATAAACAGCCAGAATAAAAGGGACAACGAATCCTATGACAAAGGCCGCCGCCGTTGGAAGTGCAAAAATAGGAAAATATTTCTTTAATGTTTTCTCCATAACTTACCTCTAACTTAAGAAAGAATGGCTGTCATCCAGCCATTCTTCCCAATTCATTCAATATGTTAATGACCAGTTATCGATATTTTACTGCTGATTAGCTTCCCATTCTGAAGCAAATTCCTCAGTGAATACCTTCTCAACATTAGACCAGTCAGCTGTTCCCTGAGCATATTCGATCAGAGCAGATGCAAGATCGGACTTCCAGTTCTCTGTAGGGATACACTGAAGACCCATCCATGAAACAGGAGCCTTTCCAGCTGCTGTATAAGCATTCGCACTTACAAATAAAGGATTGGCCATTGGATAATCTGCAAATGTATCAAACGGGCAGTTGAATGCCATAGCACCAGCCAGAGTATCCTTACCTTCATCAGAAGAAATTACCCATTCCAGGAAATCAAGTGTTGCCTGAATATCCTCTGGGGAAGAATTCTTATTAACACACCAGTAGTTACCTGTACCTGTACATACACCGATGTTATCAGTTTCAGCATCAACACCGCAGTACAGAGGAAGGAAAGCAATATTCATGTCAGCCAGATCACCGTCTGCTGTCCATGCCCATGTACCATTCTGATAGAATACAGCCAGACCATCAACAAATTCTGCCTGAGAATCATCCAGAGTCTTACCGCTTAACAGAGCCGGTTCACACGTGGAATCTGTGAAATAAAGATCGATCAGGTTCTTGAAGTTCTCTACATGAGTGCCATCCAGAGCCTTGATATCTTCAACACCCTTGTCTACCATCTCCCAGTAAATCGGAAGGTTGGACAGATGAGTTGTAAATCTCCAGTAAGAAGAACCATCAAGACCTGCACAGGAGAAAGCACCTTCTACACCCAGTTCATCTTTTCTGGCCTGAATATCATCAGCTACTGCCTTCAGTGTCTCAAAGCTTGTGATCTCATCAGCGCTGGCAACTACTGCATTGTCCAGTGCACAGTACTCATCCATCAGATCTACATTGTAAATGATACCATAGCTCTCTACTGCAAAAGGAACACCAAGTACTTCGCCTGCTTCATTGGTCATCGGCTCATATGTGGAATGCTGATTAATATAGGAATCTGTCAAATCATAGCAGTACTGACCCCAGTTCGGAATCCATGTCTTGCTCTCCATCTGGAATAATGTAGGTGCCTCGCTCTTGGCGATCTCAGATGTCAGTGTCTGCTCATATGTACCGGATGCTGCTGTAACAACTGTTACAGGTACGCCTGTCTGTTCTGTGTAGGAAGCAGCCAGTTCCTGCCATAATCCATCTACTTCCGGTTTGAAATTCAGATAGTACACACTGCCTGAACCACCCTCTGCTGCAGCCTGTGTCTCACCTGCTGTCTCAGCTGTTGTCTCGCCTGCTGCCTGTGTCTCTGGTGTCTTGGTCTCTTCTGTCTTGGAACCGCCGCAGCCTGCCAGTAAACTTGTTGCCATGATAGCTGTCAAAAGGACAGCTGCAATTTTTTTACCTTTTTTCATGATACTCCTCCTGTCATTCATGATTGTCCCCTTACGGAGAATACGATACTATTTTGGCAACGTTATCGGTAACGTTGCCAATCACAACTTTATCTTAGCATATTGTTCAATTATCTGCAACCTTTTTTAACATAAAACAGCAACATTGTTAAATATAGACTAATTTTGTTTTCCTGTTTTGTTCAACTTTATTATGTTTTTCACCTTTTATTCTCCTTCAATAGACGCTTTGCACTTCTATTGCTTTTTTTATATATTTCATGTATACTTATACAAGCGACAATAGAAAAGAAAGGATTTACCATGCAGAAAAAAAATATTCTTATCAGCGTTATCGACGGTCAGGGCGGCGGTATCGGCCGTCAGTATATCAGTGCACTCACCACCGTTCTTCCAAAGGATCTGCCGGTAACTGTCCGGGCTCTGGGGACCAATTCCCTGGCCACCTCCAATATGCTCAAAGGCGGCGCCACTGACGGTGCAACAGGTGAGAACGCCATTATAATTAATGCGGAACGCTCCGATATTATTGTCGGTGTTGTAGCCATTGTGGTCGCCAACTCCATACTGGGCGAACTGACACCTGCCATGGCCCAGGCCATCAGCACCAGCAAAGCCCGCCGAATACTGATTCCATTTGACAGCTGCAACACACGTATTGCTATGCTTTCCAATGGTCCGCTTCAGGCATTCATTGACCAGGCGGTCCGTATGACAACAGACTACATCGGCGAACTGCTGTAAGAAACTGTACTGATACGTAAAGACTATAATTTACATAATAAAGGGGATTTTTTTATGGAAACTACGAATGAAAAGACAAAAGGACAATTACTCCAGGAACAGCTGACATGGGAGTTTCCTTCCATTGCTCAGGCCGCACCTGAACGTGTTGAGGCTGCGCAGTCTTTCTGCGAACCGTATAAGGCTTTTTTATCAGAAGCCAAGACAGAGCGCGAATGTGTCACAAAGGCAGAAGCCATGCTGAAAGAAGCCGGCTACACTGTTTTTGATCCGTCAAAAGCCTATGCTCCGGGCGACAAGGTTTACCTCAATAACCGCGGCAAGTCCATCATCGCCTCCACCTTCGGCACCCGTCCGCTGAATGAAGGTATCCGTCTCAACGCTGCCCATATCGACGCACCAAGACTGGATCTGAAACCGACCCCGCTGTACGAGCAGAATGATATTGCTTATTTTAAGACCCATTATTATGGCGGTATCCGCAAGTATCAGTGGGCCACGATTCCACTTTCTCTTCATGGTGTGATTTACAAAAAGAACGGTGAAGCAGTAACCATCAATATCGGTGAAGATCCATCTGACCCGGTTTTCTATATCAGTGATCTGCTGCCGCATCTGTCAGGCCGCCAGAATCAGCGTACCCTCGCCGAAGGTATCAAGGGTGAAGAACTGAATATTATCATCGGCTCCCTGCCATATCCGGAAAAGGATCTGAAGAATCCGGTCAAGCTGATGGTTCTTTCTATCCTGAATGAAAAGTATGGCATTACAGAAGCCGATTTCTACCGTGCAGAATTGGAAGCTGTTGCAGCCGGACCTGCAAGAGATGTGGGCTTTGACAGAAGCCTCATCGCCTCAGGTGCTCATGATGACAGAGTATGTGCCTATCCGGCCCTTCGTGCAGAATTAGACAGTGTCAGCCCGACCTATACCACTGTTACCATTCTGACTGACAAGGAAGAGATTGGCTCCGTCGGCAATACAGGTCTCAATTCCGATTATGTCCGTCATTATCTGGAATATCTGGCCGAAAACAGCGGTGTTCCTTATAAGGAGATGATTGCCCATGCCATCTGCCTCTCATCTGATGTCAGTGCTGCTTTTGATCCGACCTTCCCGGATGTCTACGAAGCCGGTAATTCCTGCTATCTTGGCAAAGGCTGTGTCCTGACCAAATATACCGGTTCCAGAGGCAAAGGCGGCGCCAGTGATGCCAGTGCCGAAACCATGGCCAAAGTCATCGCCATCATGGAGGATGCCGGTGTCTACTGGCAGGCCGGTGAACTCGGCAAAGTTGACGAGGGCGGCGGCGGTACTGTAGCCCAGTATGTCGCAGGCCTCAATATCGATGTGGTCGATCTGGGAGTTCCTGTCATGTCCATGCATGCTCCGATGGAAATCATCTCCAAGTTGGATGTCTATGAAGCCTATCAGGCATTCCTGGCTTTCTACAAATAAAATATTAAAAAGTATTATTTTAATACAACCGTTCAGTCGATAAGTTTTATGTCTGAACGGTTGTATTTTTTCACCATTAATATTTACATACATCTATCCAGGCCAGAGATCCTGAATACTTCTCCAGCTCTTCCAGGTTCAGGCCGATGGCGCTGTTTCCGCTGCCCGCTGCAGGATAGACAATTTCAAAACGTTTCAGAGAATCATCGAGATAAACTTCCACACCCTCCTTTACTGCAAAGGGGCAGACACCGCCCGGTGCATGTCCGATCCACTGCTCCACCTCATTAAAAGGAATCATTTTTGCCTTGGTATGAAACTGTGCTTTATATTTCTTATTGTCGATTTTTGCATCGCCCGCTGCCACTATAAGAACCGCCTTTTCTCCCTGCAGAAATGACATGGTCTTGGCAATATGACTTGGCTCACAGCCCACAGCCTGTGCCGCAAGTTCAACAGTGGCACTGGACTGATCCATTTCCATAATTCTGTCTTCTATGTCATATCCGGCAAAAAAAGCTTTCACCTTCTCAATTGACATTTTACTTTTTCTCCTTTCCCGGGCTGAACAGAAAATAACGGTCACGATTTGCATCGTCCTCCGCCTGCTCTAACCATTTTTTAAAATCACCGTCTTCATAATACCGAATCTCTCTGTAACGGCAGTCCTCAGCCAGGACTTTCATAGTAGTATGCAGAATATTGCCATTGACAATAACCTTATCCCGACGGCCTTCCTCCTCATATTTGTCAGGCACCAGGGAAGGATCCAGCACAAGAATATGCTCACCATCCTCTTCGATCCCAACAACAGCAATATAATGTCCGCCATGAGAAAAAACGCCTATGTAATCTTCCTCCGGCCTGTCACCTGCCGAACACGCCACTGCCATATATCCCTTCTTCAAATGTTCACGAAGCAGTTCGGGATCATCCGTGATAACAAGATCCAGATTAAACCGTTCAGCTATGTATGGCCCCAGCACACTCAGATCCGTTCCCGGACTATGATTGGCATTGACATTGATGGACATCTCCAGGCAGTCTATCAGTGGAAACGATTCTCCCGTCATATTTTCAACAACCATACAGGATGCGCACAAACCACATCCGGCCTGCCTCACCGTTGTATCGGAACGTCCGAGTTCCGGCATATCCGTCAGCGTCGGATAAGGAACATGGGGATAATTTGTCTGATTGTAATACTTCATCATTCTATTCACCTCGCCATTCATTATAACACATCTTTTTCTCTTTACAAAAAATTATTTTACGGGTATCATATAATACAAAAGACGGTACCGGATCCACTATATAGCAGACCTGCAGAGACCGCCAAATCAGGAAAGGAAGGAAGAATACATGCAGGAAGGTGAAGCAAGAAGACAACAGCTGCTGGACATTCTGACCAAAAGTGATCGTCCCATGTCCGGCAACAGTCTGGCCAGAATATTAGGCGTCAGCCGACAGGTTATTGTTCAGGATATTGCCCTGCTCCGTGCCGTGAACCAGAATATTCTGGCCACCACAAAAGGATATATTCTATACAACAACAAACCTGCCATCTGTCATCGAACTTACTGTGTCAATCATACAGATGAAGCCATAGAAGATGAGCTGAACACGATTGTCGATCAGGGCGGCAAGGTCATGGATGTTATTATTGAACACGAGATATATGGTCAGATCAGCGGCAATCTGATTCTGGAAAACCGCAGTGATGTGGCGAATTTCTGCCGGCTCCTGAAGAATACACGGGCCAAGCCGCTGAATATCATTGCAGGCGGCATCCACTACCATACTGTTGAAGCCCGTTCTGAAGTCATCCTCGACAATATTGAACGCGCTCTAAAAGAAAAAGGATACCTTGTATCTGTCTAACAGGTATCCTTTTTTCAGACACATTCATGACAAGACAACTGTCTGTACTGCCAAAGGAGGTTATTATGTCAACAATTAAAAAAATACTGAATCTGATCTTTATTGACGGGCTGAGCGGCATGGCCCTCGGTCTTTTTTCCACATTAATTATAGGAACGATTTTAAAACAGATTGCTGATCTGATTGGCGGTGATTTCGGTTATTATCTGGGACTTTTTGCCGTGATCGCGCAGCGTCTGACCGGCGCCGGCATTGGCGTTGGTGTCGCTTACAAATATAAATCATCCACTTATGTCATTCTCTCTGCAGCCGCCGCAGGTATGATCGGCGCTTATGCTACCAGCATTATCTCCGGAAAAATAATTTCCGACGGCGCACTTGTCTTTACAGGCCCTGGTGATCCTCTGTCAGCATTTATTGCCGCTCTTGTGGGTATCGCTCTTGGCAGCATCCTGGCCGGAAAGACCAAGCTGGATCTTCTCATTACCCCGGCCATTACAATTATCACCGGCGGTATTGCCGGTATCATCGTCGGACCGCCTGTGTCAGCCATCATGACCCGCCTCGGCGATATCATTAACTGGGGAACTGTACAACAGCCTGTCATCATGGGCATCGTTGTCTCTGTTATCATGGGTATGGTTTTAACCCTGCCAATCAGTTCTGCTGCCCTTGGCATCATCCTTGGCCTTTCCGGCCCTGCTGCAGGTGCTGCAACCATCGGCTGCTGCTGTCAGATGGTAGGCTTTGCTGTTGCCAGCTTCCGTGAAAATGGTGTCGGCGGCCTGCTGGCCCAGGGCATCGGAACCTCCATGCTGCAGGTACCGAATATTGTCCGCCATCCGCTGATCTGGATCCCGGAAATACTCTCGTCGGCAATCCTCGGACCAATTGCCATCAGCAGCCTCGTCGGTATGACAAATAATGCCACAGGAAGCGGTATGGGCACTTCCGGCCTTGTTGGACAAATCATGACCTGGCAGACCATGACAGCTACTGAAGCCCCAACCATCGTCCTGATCAAGATCGTCCTCTTTCATTTTGTTCTTCCGGCGGTTCTCACACTTCTGTTCTCAGAAGCCATGAGAAAAAAGAGCCTGATCAAACATGGTGATATGACGCTTTCTATATAATAAACGCAGAGACCTGTGCTGTGCACAGGTCTCCTTTACTTTATTCATCATCTTCTCTTAAAACATCCATGATCTTTAAAACCTTCCGTTTCTCCGAAGACGAACATTCTGCGAACTTTCTCGTCATTTCCTCATCCATCATCTCTGTTTCTGTAGATTGACCGATCAGATAGCCAACGGAGACATGCAATACATCCGCCAGATCACAGGCTATCGACAGGCTGATATTATTCACACGGTTATTCTCGATCTTGCTTATATATGTCACGCAGACATCAATGGCCTCTGCCAGCTGTTCCTGTGTCATATTATTTTTTACCCTTAAATTTTTAACCGTTTTACCAATTGCCAGATTCATCTACTTACCTACTCTTTTTTACTATAATATAATTATTATATAACTTTAGTTCATGTCATATAATCAATTATAGTTCATGTTTTATAATAATATATTACAATATTGGACTAGGTAATTTACATTTGTAAAATAAAAGGAGCCGTATCAACAATTATATCAGTTCCTCTAAAATTATTATTAATCTGTATTTATATAATTTATAATTCTGTTCTGCCTTCAAGGGCCCGCAGCAAGGTCACTTCATCGATGTATTCCAGATCACCGCCCACCGGCACACCACTGGCAATTCTCGTCACTTTAATACCCGTTGGCTTGATCAGCTTACTGATATACATGGCGGTTGTTTCTCCTTCCAGTGTAGAATTGGTTGCAATGATAACTTCTGTCACATCCCCCTGCAAACGGGTCATCAGTTCTTTCAGGCGGATATCGGAAGGGCCTACCCCCAGCATGGGAGAAATCGCTCCGTGGAGCACATGATAGACCCCCTCATATTTTCTTGTTTTCTCATAGGCTGCCAGATCCCTTGGTGTCTCTACCACCATGATCGTATGGGGATCTCTTTTCGGATTGGCACAGATCGGACACAATTCACTGTCCGTCAGATTCCAGCAGCAGCTGCAGTACCTGACCTTTTGCCTGGCATTGACAATCGTGCCGGCCAGGTTCTCCACCTGATCCTTCGGCATGTTGATAATATGAAATGCCAGACGCTGCGCCGATTTGGCGCCGATTCCCGGCAACTTCGACAATTCCTCAATCAGTTTATTAATCTGACTGCTGTATGCATCCATTAGAATCCGAATCCTCCGCCCAGGCCGCCTGTAATCTTGGCCATAGATGACTGGGATACCTCATCCATTTTGCGGAGAGCTTCATTGGTTGCAGCGACGATCAGGTCTTCGAGCATCTCCACATCGTCCGGGTCAACCACCTCAGGATCAATGGTAACAGACAGTACCTCCTTCTTGCCGGATACCTTAACCTTGACAGCGCCGCCGCCTGCAGCAGCTTCAACTTCCTTGGTCTCAAGTTCTTTCTGGGCCTCCTCCATCTGACGCTGCATCCTCTGGGCCTGTTTCATTAAATTATTCATATTACCAGGCATACCACCCGGAAATCCACCTCTTTTTGCCATTACTATTCCTCCTAATCCTCATAAATAATATCTATACCCTGAAATGCCTGTACAGGGTCTATAAAATCACCGGCTGCTGCCTCCTGCTGAAGCTTCACAAAGGCAGCCCTGACTTCCTTGCCGGCCCGTTCACTAAGAGCCTGTTCCAGCGTCTGCCGGTGATTCTCATCCTCAAAATATCCATATCTCATCTCATCGGGCAAACCGATCATCAGCTGGTGCTCCGGCCCCTCCGATATGCATGCTCCTTTCAGCATCAGCCCCATACTCGGTGTCAGATCCCCAAGCACCTGTTTCCATCGTTCAATAATCAGTTTTATATCTTCTGATAAAGCCTTTTGCTGAGGCTTTGCCGCTTCTGCCCCGCTGCCGCCTGCACCAGTCATATCACTCTGAACATTCACTGCCGTCTGTGGAGCTGCCGCAATTCCCTGTGCCATCTTCTGTTCAAGAATGGACAGGCGGTTCACCAGAGAATCCAGATTACGTTCCATGGCCGGCTGGCACAGTTTAATCAATGCCACCTCCACCAGCACACGCTTCTGAGTGGAATAACGCACCTGCCCGGACAGATCAGAGAATATGCGTATATACCGCATCAGTGTATTGGCATCCACCAGCGCAGCCTCCTCCTGCATGGTTCGAAGCTGCTCTTCCGAAGCCTCTACCAGATCGGTCAGATCACCTGAGCTTTGTATCATCAGAAGATTCCTCAGATACCAGGTGAAATCCACTACAAACTGCGTCAGTTCTCTTCCCTGCATGACGATCTCATCCACCAGACGGATAACTGCTGTCGTATCCTGAACAGCGACATATCGCAGCAAACGTCCAAAAACAGATGTATCAACTGCCCCAAGGACCTCAAGCACATTCTCGTATTTCAGCTTTTGTCCGATATAAAATGCATTGCACTGATCCAGAAGACTTAAAGCATCACGCATGGAACCATCCGCCATGCGGGCCACATAATTCAGTGCTGCATCCTCCGCATCAATACCTTCTGCATCAGCCAGCTCCCGCAGCCTTCCTGCAATCGTTGCCGTTGAAATTCTTCTGAAATCATAGCGCTGACATCTGGACAGAATGGTAATCGGAATCTTATGTGCCTCCGTCGTTGCCAGAATAAAAATAACATAAGACGGCGGTTCCTCCAGGGTCTTAAGCAGCGCATTGAAAGCGCCTATAGAAAGCATATGCACTTCATCGATGATATAGACTTTATAGCGCCCCTCTGACGGAGAATAGGCCACCTCATCCCTGATCTCACGGATATTGTCCACACCATTATTCGAAGCGGCATCTATCTCAATGACATTCATGGAACGCTGTTCATTGACCGCCCTGCACATGGCACATTCGTTGCATGGACTGCCGTTCACCGGATGCTCACAATTCACCGCCTTCGCAAATATCTTGGCGATGGTTGTCTTGCCGGTACCACGGGTCCCGCAAAAGAGATAAGCATGCCCGATACGGTTCATCTGTATCTGATTTTTCAAAGTCGTTACAATATGATCCTGGCCCCTGACCTCATCAAAACCGGAAGGACGCCATTTACGGTACAATGCCTGATAAGCCATTTTCCGCCTCCTGCTTTATAATTATTCGTTGCCAAAGCTGATTCCCAGATCCCGGGCCTGACGAATGATGTCCGAATCCGGATTGACAGTCTTAAGACGGCCCGCTACTTCCTTCAGCGGTACGGAAACAATCTCATTATTCCTGAAGGCTGCCATGCAGCCATATCTGCCTTCCAGGATCATACGGCCTGCCGCTGCTCCCAGACGGGTAGCCACAACACGGTCGTACGCATCCGGGCTGCCGCCTCTCTGCGTATGACCCGGAACAACAATACGCACTTCCTGGCCCAGTGCATCCTGCACCCGCTTGCCAATCTCATAGGATACGGACGGGAACGGACTGGTCTCTTTCTTCTTCTGATATTCCTTCTTGGATAATTTTGCATCCTCCTGGGAAATAGCTCCCTCGGCAACTGCCAGAATACTGAAGCGTTTGCCTGTCTTGTTCCGGCGCTTAATGGCCAGCAATACAGAATCAAAACTATATGGAATCTCCGGCAGAAGAATAATATCTGCGCCGCCGGCGATACCTGCATGCAATGTAAGCCAGCCTACCTTGTGCCCCATGAGCTCTACAATGAAAACACGTCCATGGGACGCGGCTGTTGTATGGATACAATCAATGGCATTGGTCGCAATGTCGACGGCACTCTGGAAGCCAAAGGTCATATCCGTACCATAAATATCATTATCTATCGTCTTGGGAAGAGAGACGATATTCAGCCCCTCCTCACTCAGCAGATTGGCCGTCTTCTGTGTGCCGTTGCCTCCCAGAATGACCAGACAGTCCAGCTTCAGATTGCGGTAAGTGGCCTTCATGGCCTCCACCTTGTTAAATCCGTTCTCACCCGGCACCCGCATCAGTTTAAACGGCTGTCGTGAAGAACCGAGAATCGTTCCGCCTTTTGTCAGGATACCTGAAAAATCACTGGGTTTCATTAAAATATAATCATTATACATCAGGCCTCTGTAGCCCTCTTCAAAACCGAAAATCTGTGTATCGGGATTCGCATTATATAAAGTCTTCGCAACACCTCTCATGGTTGCATTCAAAGCCTGACAGTCACCACCACTGGTCAGCATACCAACTCGCAACATATACGTCACATCCTTTGCTTAGAATTTATCTTTTTCCCTATTTTAATACTATATAGTAAAACAGCAACAAATTCAACAGGAAAATTTTATCGAATATACGTTCTTTTCCCTTGACAGTCTCTTCTGCCATGGTATAAGATAGAAGCACTGCAAATTAAGTTGAAAGGATGACACTATGACAACGACCAATTCCTATAATGCTGACAGTATTTCCGTGCTGGAAGGTCTCGAAGCGGTCCGCAAGCGCCCCGGCATGTATATCGGCAGCGTATCCCGCAAAGGTCTGAATCATCTGATTTATGAAATCGTAGACAACTCTGTGGACGAGCATCTGGCCGGTTTCTGCAGTGAGATTCATGTCACGTTAAATAAAGACGGTTCCGCCACCATCTCTGATAATGGCCGCGGTATCCCCGTCGGTATGCACAAAAAAGGCATGTCTGCAGAGCGACTCGTCTTTACAACACTGCATGCCGGCGGCAAGTTTGATGACTCTGTCTACAAGACCAGCGGCGGTCTTCACGGCGTAGGTTCTTCCGTCGTCAATGCCCTCTCCGAATGGCTGGATGTGACCATCAGCCGCGAAGGCTGCATTCATCATGACCGCTATGCCCGGGGTATACCGACTATTGAACTGGAGAACGGCCTTCTGCCGGTCATCGGCAATACCCGCAAAACAGGTACCACCATCTCCTTTCTACCCGACAAGGAGATTTTTGAAAAGACAGACTTCAAAGAAGACGAAATCAAGAGCCGTCTCCATGAAACAGCCTATCTGAATCCGGAACTTACTATTATATATGAAGATAAACGCATTCATCCGGAAGAACATATTGTTTACCATGAGCCAGAAGGTCTGGCCGGTTTTATCCGTGATCTGAACAGGAACAAAGAAACACTTCACGATGTTATCTGCTTTAAAGGCGAATCCGAAGGCATTACCATCGAGGGAGCTTTTCAGTATGTCAATGAGTTCCATGAGAATGTGCTGGGTTTCTGCAACAATATTTACAATGCGGAGGGCGGCACCCATATCACAGGATTCAAAGCAGCTTTTACAACCATTATGAATGCCTATGCCCGAGAGATCGGCACTTTAAAGGAAAAGGATGCCAATTTCACCGGAGCAGACATCAGGAATGGCATGACCGCCGTCATCTCCATCAAGCATCCGGCTCCCCGTTTTGAAGGGCAGACCAAGACCAAGCTGGACAATCAGGACGCGTCAAAGGCCACAAGCAAGGTTGTCAATGAAGAAGTTGTCCGTTTCTTTGACAAGAATCTGGACACCTTAAAGACCGTTCTCTCCTGCGCCGAGAAGGCAGCCAAAATCAGAAAATCAGAAGAAAAAGCCCGAACCAATCTTCTGACTAAACAGAAGTTCTCCTTTGACTCCAACGGGAAACTGGCCAACTGTGAGAGCCGTGATGCCAGTATCTGTGAGATCTTCATTGTGGAGGGAGATTCCGCCGGCGGTTCCGCCAAAACAGCCCGGAACCGTCATTTTCAGGCGATTCTGCCGATCCGCGGCAAGATCCTCAACGTCGAGAAGGCCAGCATTGATAAGATTCTTGCCAATGCCGAGATCAAGACCATGATCAACGCCTTTGGCTGCGGCTTTTCTGAGGGCTATGGCAACGACTTTGATATTACAAAGCTCCGGTATAATAAGATCGTCATCATGGCCGATGCGGATGTGGATGGTGCCCATATCAGCACACTGCTGCTGACATTATTCTACCGTTTTATGCCCGAACTGATCTACGAGGGACATGTCTATATTGCCATGCCGCCTCTTTACAAGGTCATGCCCTCCAAAGGCAAAGAGGAATATCTTTACGATGACAAGGCCCTTGAACATTACCGGAAAACCCATAAGGGCAGCTTTACACTCCAGCGATACAAAGGTCTGGGTGAAATGGATGCTTCCCAGCTCTGGGAGACAACTTTAAACCCTGAAACCCGGATTCTGAAGAAGGTGGAGATCGACGATGCCCGGATTGCATCCGACATCACCGGCATGCTCATGGGACCGGATGTTCCGCCAAGGAAAGCTTTTATTTATCAGCATGCCCATGATGCTGAACTGGATATTTAAGGAGGAATATGCATGATACAGGAACAGATCATTCGCACGGATTATGCAGACATCATGCAGAAGTCCTACGTCGATTATGCTATGAGTGTCATTATCTCCCGTGCACTGCCGGATATCCGTGACGGATTAAAGCCGGTTCAGCGGCGGACACTCTATGATATGTATGAGCTGGCCATCCGCTATGACAAACCTTACCGTAAATGTGCCCGTATTGTCGGTGATACCATGGGCAAATACCACCCTCATGGTGACAGCTCCATCTATGAAGCACTTGTCGTCATGGCTCAGGATTTCAAGAAAGGACTGCCTCTGGTGGACGGCCATGGCAATTTTGGTTCCATCGAAGGTGATGGCGCCGCCGCCATGCGTTACACGGAGGCACGCCTTCAGAAGGTCACTCAGGAGGCATTTCTGGCCGATCTGGATAAAGATATTGTTGATTTCGTACCGAATTTCGACGAGACCGAGAAGGAACCAACGGTCCTTCCTGTCCGTCTGCCGAATTTCCTGATCAACGGTTCTGATGGTATCGCCGTCGGAATGGTAACCAGCACCCCGCCTCACAATCTTGGTGAAGTCATTGACGCAGTCAAGGCCTATATGAAAAATGATCAGCTGACGACAGCTGAACTGATGCAGTATATCCAGGGGCCGGATTTCCCGACAGGCGGCATTGTCATTAACAAGGATGAACTCCTGAATATATATGAAACAGGCAGCGGCAAGATCAAACTCAGGGGACGTGTGGAGATCGAGCATGACAAAGGCGGGAAACTGCGCCTTGTTATTACCGAGATTCCCTATACCATGATCGGCGCCAACATAGGCAAGTTCCTTAACGATGTCTATTCTCTTGTGGAGACCAAAAAGACAACAGATATCATTGATATTTCCAATCAATCCTCCAAAGAAGGCATCCGCATCGTCCTGGAACTGAAAAAACAGGCAGATGTGGACAATCTGCTGGCCCTGCTCTACAAGAAGACCCGACTGGAAGATACTTTCAGCGTCAATATGCT
>JAEDGN010000110.1 GCA_016297495.1 Coprococcus sp. | reverse complement strand
ATTGAACTTGTGATTCTCGCCTTATCGAAAGAGAAGAAGGAAATTGGTGCATGTATTCTTGGTGTTGTGGAATGTCTGTCAGGTATTATTTTATTATTCAGTGGCCTGCAGAGATTTCTTACGGATATCATGGCGACCTATCTGGTTGGTGCAAGTATATTGATTTATGGAATTTTCCAGATTCTCGGAGGCGTAAAGCTCTTTAAAGTTTCTAAGGGAAAAGGAATTATTGGGATTGCATGCGGTGTGTTATCGGTAATCATAAGTATTATAGCTTTTAATCATCCTGTATTGACAATGTTCTCTGTCGGATATATGATTGCATTTTCTATTTTAATACAGGGAATCAATATGATCGTGCTTGCTGTAAACCTGGGAAATGAATAACGGGGGAGATCAGATATGAAAAAAAGAATTTTAAACAGAATGATGGCAGCTTTTCTCTGTCTTAGTCTTGCACTTTCGGCACTTCCTATGTCAGTATTTGCAGAGGGAGAAGAGGCAGCAGGGAATGAACAGGCACCGGCGGTCAAAGACAATGTATTTAAGCGAACAGGTGTCACCTTTGGTATTAACAAACTTTATTCTACCGGACTTACCCTTTGCGGTACATTGCTCGTTAAAGTGGCTAGTGCAACAGGCGATGAAGGATTTAAGAAAGTTGCTTCATTTATTAATACGTGGATATTCGGAGGAAGTTCTACCGGACAGACACTGGCAGAGATCAAGGCTCTTTGCAATCAGATCCTGAATGAGGTGAAGATCATTGATCAGCATCTTACAGATTATAATTCTCAAATTCAGCAAGTACTTGCGAATGCGGATTATACAACAGCCAAAAATGCACTTGATCTGCAGTGGTATATGGATGTAGAAACATTTGAGAATGAGTATAATGTCGGAAATGCTTTAAAAGTCTACATGGAGTTTATGGAAAAGGCTGAAGCGTATAATGATGGAAAAATATCTTTAGAAGAAGTGAATAAGAGCAGAGATGATTTATATAAATTATTTTGTGCAATTTACGAATCGAAAAAAGAAGCCTTCGGAAGTGAAAACGAAGAGGAGATACGTAAAATCATATTTAGTGATCACACGATTGACGGTGCGTTACAAACAGCGATTCGGAATATGATCAATGCACTTTTGAAAGAAAAGAATTATGCGGATGCGGCGGCACAGTTTGCTTACAAGGCATATGGATTTTCTGATGATCAGTATAATTACATTATCACATCCATCGAGAAACAGTTTTTGGAAATTACTACGTTGGAGATGATGTATGAGGAGTTCCTCTCACAGCGAGGAGATTATTTTGAAGAAAAATATAGCCCGGATGATGCCAAGTGGGAGAGTTATCAGAACTGGACCAAAGAACTAAAGGAACTGAATGAAGATGTTGCTGAGGCCATGACGGAGATGTTGGAGCGTGATGTCGTAGTCAGTGAATCTGCGGGCGGTTCGATTCGCTTAAAGCTCAGTGAGTTTGTCAGATCGGAAGATTTTGCAACAGTAAAACTGGAAAATATCAATTACGAGAGTTCCTTTGATCCTGAAGATTATCAGGCAGAGCAACAGATTATAGATCTTTTTGGTGAAGAAAGTAATTATTTTGATGATATTTATTCCTATGCGGATGTGACAAGTCGATATATGAAATTTGACAGGATTGCAGTTCCTGTACAAAAGTCAGAAGCCAATCCGTCAGGAATCGATATTTACTATATTTTTCATCCTTTCCAATCCGACAGTGAAGGATGGACCACCGGGGATCCTGTTCCTGAGAATCTTCGACTGATTAAGATGGAACATAAAGAGGACGTACCAGCAAGTCCGGATTTTCATCTGCCAAGTTGTGACTTTTTTAATTTAACGAGAGGAACATATACGGATGGTTTGCAGCAGTTCAGTTGTGCACAATCACCGGCAGATTTTCGGAGTTTATTTGCAAACGAAGTATTCAGTGCTTTCTCCAGCATACCGGCAAATTATTTGAACGAATATCTGTTTTTGACGGATGGGGCACAGCCGTATATCGTTTTGCCGGATTATGAATATGCATATGGCGGTGGATTCAATACGGATTATACGATTTTTACTCTGGTTGATACGAAGAGCCAGCATCCGGGAACAAGTCTTGAGACGACGGCATTAAACTCCAGTGATATTCAGCCGGACAGAGATAATGGATTGTATGATACAACGACCTATTCCGCTATTATGAAATACGATCAATCAAGTGACAGTGACGGGTACTACAAAGCAGAGATCGACGTTGCTCAATCCGGATCAGGTATTGCAGATATTTTCTTACTTTTAGAAGATGGAACAACAGCAGACAGTGCGATTCTTTCTTCCGGTCAGGATGTAACACTGAAATTCAGTATGGGGGATCGGACAGCGTTTGAATCCATTACGATTCAAAGACATAATGATTACTATGATCCTGAAAAAGTAACTTCAGAGGAAACGATTCTGGAAAAAGAACAGATCCAAAATCTGGTTCAGGGTGAGGATGGATATTTTTCATATACTTATCCGGTTCCTTATTCGAATGCAACCTTTGTGCTGAATACATCTGAAGGCTATAAAGTGTATATGCAGGGGACAAATCAGACTTTTGACGATGCGATTCTTCTGGATGCCTATGGGGATGTCTTTGGCGAGGGCGAAGAGATTGATTTTTTCGTCAGAGACGAGGTAAAGCGTGTCGGTTATTATGAGGGAGAAACTTATACGGAAATCGAGCTGACAGAAAACTATGAAGGTGACAGAAAGGGAACTTTCGTAATGCCGGGTCATGATGTCACATTATACTATGAAGCTACATGTGAGAATCATGCTTATGACAATGGTTTCTGTATGAATTGCGGCGATTATCAGCCGGCTGATTATAACGCATCAACAGGAAATTATGAGATTGGCAACGGCGGTCAGATGTTCTGGTTTGCCTGTCTTGTAAACGGAGATCCGGAACATGCATTTATAACGGAAGCGAAACCGGATGCACATGGAGCTCTGGTATCGGATATTTCTCTTATTAATCCGGCAGACGAGTCCTATGAATGGAAAGCAGCCGGAGAGTTCAGAGGATGCTTTGACGGTCAGGGACATACGATTTCTGATTACAAAATGACGAAGGTGGATTCGGACACCGGATTTTTCCGAAGTCTGGTAACAGCGCCTGAAGTGAATGAAAAATCAGAAAAAGCAACGCTGAAAAATTTTACATTAAAGGGTAATGTCGTTACAACAAAGAGTACAGCCAGTTCGGTAGGCGGCGTTGTGGGAACAACTTCCGGCGGTGTGATCGAGAGAGTAAATTCTCAGGTTAATATCGTATCCGGAATACTGTATAATGTCGGTGGTATTGTCGGACAGATCAATGCACAAACATCGATACAGGAGTGTACATATTCCGGACGCATCGTTTTGAATCGGGATTTCTACGGTGCCGGCGGTATTGTCGGTATTGTCTATCATGATGATGCTTATTCGGGCAGTACGATCATTAAAAATTGTGCGAACTATGGAGAAATTGATTATTATCCCGTTGAGGGAACGGGTGGTGTCGGAAATTCAGGCGGTATCACCGGTGTGATCAATATGAGCGGAAAAGATATCATTTTCTCAGACTGCTATAATTACGGCAGTGTTTCCGCCCAGTCTCTGAATTATTACGGAGCGATCTCCGGAAACTGTAATGCGAATAAAGAGGGTATAGAGAACTTTTATTATATTGATACCTTAGGAACGAAGTCTTTCGCTGGAAATTCCGAGCTTTCAAATGACGGTACCATTGCCTTTGAAAAGACGGCAATAGAGTTTAAGAGTGGTGAAGAAACCTATCTTCTGAACCGGGAAGTAACGGACGGTACCCAGGTATGGTATCAAAATATTGATAACGGAAAGACACCGGATGATTATCCGGTACTTGACAATACACATGGTACGGTATACCGTTTAAGTGATGGAACCTATTCCAATTTTAAGGATGAGCCTAAAAAAGAAACCTATGAAATCTATACATTTGAAGATTTTAAGAAGATTCCGGAAATAGTCAAGAAGAATAGCAGAGCGGATTTCAAACTGATGAATACCATTTTCGGAAATGGTGAAACATTGACAGAGATGATCGGTTCTGCTGAAAATCCATATAATGGAACATTTGACGGACAGGGCTATTATGTTTACCGGTTTGATATGAAGCCTTCCGACGGGGACGCAGCACTGTTTGATACGATCGGTGCACTGGGAACAGTAAAGAATCTTGGTATCTTCTTCCAGACGGTTGAAGGCGAGAATGCGGCAGGAATTGCTCTTACCAATTATGGTGTGATCGACGAATGTATCAGCGGATCTAATCTTTCAGGAAGCTTTGTGGATCGATTATCCGGCGAATCACGATTACTGTCGGAAACGACAACCTTTGTAAAAGCAAAATCCATGGCGGGCGGTGTTGTTGTTGAAAACAATGGTGTGATTCGGAACACAGCAAATTTTGCAGAGGCAACAACCTCTTCTTCCGATGGAATTGTCGGAGGCATTGCCGTAGTTAACAGCGGAACCATTGAAAACAGTTTCAGTATAGCCAAACTGAATGCAGGTGAAAACGGAATCGCCGGAGGAATTGCCGGAAAGTTGACAGAGAAGGGTTCTATTCATATAGGCTACTGTGCATCTGAATCTATAGAGGGCAATACGGTTGGCGCCATCTTTGGACAAAATGCATTGGATCCGGATATGAATGTTGAGTCCCTGGTTACAGATACCTATTATCTGAATACATTATCCGGAACGGATGGACAGGGAACAGCAAAGGCACAACAGGATATGAAAACGGATGCTTTCAAGGATGAGCTCAATACGCTGATCAAGGGCAGAGACGGATTGTGCAGTTGGACAAGATCGGATTCAAGGAATCTTCGATATCCGAAAATATTATCTTCTCTTGTTGTAGAAACAGAATTAACCAATGCATCGAAAGGTCTTACGGTCAAAGGTCTTATGCATCCGGATACACAGCTGCAGTTGACAGAAGTGGATAAGAAAGATGAAAGTTATCAGGCTTTCCAGAAATATGTGGAAAACTCTGATAAACAGATACTTTATTGTGGAGAGCCGGCATTAGTACATAAAGATGGACAG
>JAEDGN010000109.1 GCA_016297495.1 Coprococcus sp. | reverse complement strand
CAGCTTCCCTTCGCCATACCGGCCATTCTGTACCGAACACAGCAGTAACAGGAGGGTTACTGTTCACTGGCAAGCCATTAAACAGTAACATTCGCAGGCTTATTTAAAATTTTGCTTCGCAAAAGAAGCCTGCGAACACCTGAATCACTTTCTTACGCTGCCATACAGCAAGTGTATGGCAGCTGTGTGAACAGTAACACAGGAGGATCTATTAATGGAAATACAATACGTAAGAGAATACAGTGATATTCTGAAAAAAGATGTGGAATATAAGATTTACGGCCACACCGGCCGCCCCGTTCTCTTTATTCCCTGCCAGGACGGACGATTCTTTGACTTTGAAAACTTCGGCATGCTGGATGTATGGCAGCCCTGGATCGAATCCGGTCAAGTCATGGTGTTTTCAATTGATACCATCGACAAAGAAACCTGGTCCAATCCCTACGGCGATGCCCGCTGGCGCATCGAGCGGTACGAAAGCTGGATCTGGCATATTATCAATGAAATGGTGCCCTGCATGCAGCAGATTGCCAGAGAACGGGGATCTGAGGAAGAAAATCCCGGCATTATGATCTTTGGCTGCAGTCTGGGCGCTACCCATGCGGCTAACCTGTATTTCCGTTTCCCGCAGATTTTTACCAAACTGCTGGCACTGAGCGGACTGTACACTGCCGATTATGGTTTCGGCAGCTATATGGATGATCTGGTATACCAGAATTCTCCGGTCAACTATCTGAGAAACATGCCGGGTGATCATCCCTATATTGAGCTGTACAATCAGAATCAGGCCATTATCTGTGTCGGCCAGGGACCGTGGGAAATGCCGGATCTGACCCGGGATCTTCACCACATCCTGATCGATAAAGGCATCAATGCCTGGGTGGACTATTGGGGTTACGACTGTGCCCACGACTGGGACTGGTGGTTTAAACAGGTGGTGTATTTCCTGCCGTTTCTTTTAAAATGATGGTATCTGTTCAGTACCTTCACAGATACCATTCGCAAACCCATGAAAATCGGCTGCGCCGATGAAGCTTGTTTACACCTTAAATCTATTCTTACGGCTTCATCAAGTGATTCGGCCTGATTTGAACAGTTGCTGTTCTTACAATTTATCGCAAATGGTTTTGCCAGTATTGAACCATTATATGACTTTCATACATAAGATAAGGAGAAGAGAGATGAAAAATTTTGTATTTATTTCCCCCAACTTTCCCACAAACTACTGGATGTTCTGTCGGGAACTTCGGGACAATGGGCTCAGAGTACTGGGCATCGGTGATCAGCCCTACAACGAACTGCCCTGGGAACTGAAAGATGCCCTTACCGAGTATTATCATGTCAACAGCCTGGAAAATGAAGAAGAAGTATATCGTGCCGTTGCTTTCTTTATTTTCAAATACGGCCGTATCGACTGGCTGGAATCCAACAACGAATACTGGCTGGAGCGTGACGCAAAGCTGCGTACTGATTTCAATATTCCCAGCGGATTCCACACGGAAGACATGCCCCGCATCAAATACAAATCCAAAATGAAAGAATTCTACCAGAAGGCCGGTATTCCTACAGCCAGATATCATCTGGTAGACACCATCGATGCCTGTCGTGATTTTATCTCACAGGTAGGTTATCCTGTTGTCGTTAAACCGGATAACGGTGTAGGCGCATCCATGACCTGGCGTCTGGAAAGCGACAGCGATCTGGAACAGTTTTTCGTTGAAAAACCGGCAGATATTCTGTTTATCATGGAAGAATTCGTTTACGCAGAGATCAACTCCTACGATGCCATCATCGATTCCGAAGGTAATCCGATCTTCGAAACCGGCAACGTTACCCCGATCTCCGTCATGGACATCGTAAACGAAAACCTTGACTCTGTCTACTATATCGTCAAAGATCTTCATCCCACTACCCGTGAAGCCGGACGTGCCACAGTAAAAAGCTTTGGTGTCAAGAGCCGTTTCGTCCACTTTGAGTTCTTCCGCCTGGTAAAAGATCAGGAAGGCCTCGGCAAAAAAGGAGACATCGTAGCACTTGAGGTAAACATGCGTCCCTGCGGCGGTTTCACCCCGGATATGATCAATTTTGCCCACTCTACCAACGTATATAAGATCTGGGCAGACATGATTGCCTTTGACAAGAGCACAGTACCGGTAGGTGAAAGCAACTACTGCGTGTTCATCGGACAGCGTGACGGCAAAAACTACGCCCTCTCCCACGATGATATCATGTGGAAATACGGCAGCCACATCCGCATGGAAGACCGCATGCCCGAAGCCCTCTCCGGTGCCATGGGCAACCAGATGTATATCGCCACATTCTCTACAAAGCAGAAAATGAATGACTTCCTGAAGGACGTAACACGTACTGTTTAATAATGAAGTATGATAAAGAAGATGGAGAATCGCTATCTTCTCATAGTACTGTACTTACATTTCTTATATACAGTGTTTTTAATATTTGACATACACAGACTGACAGGCGGTGGCTAAATCATTACAGCCACTGCCTGTCAGTTATCATCAAGTCTTATTTTATTATTATCTTGTAGGATTATCCATAAATTTTACCACCCAGATATCGTCAATTTTCTGAATTGCACCTGTTTCGGGATAACAGGCCATCTCCTGAAATTGCTCACTGTCAAGGATAGCATCGTATTCTTGTTTTGAGATCCAACCGGAGTCCACGCCAAACGTCGTAAGGATGAATTGCTTCCAGATCACCCTGCAATCCATGCTGTACCAGAAAACTGCCGACTGTCTGAAATAACTCATATTTTGCAGCGGATTTGCCTTTTGGATTCTTGTCTCATCCGGATATCCAATAAAGGCAATTTTGGATTCTGAAGTGTAATCGCTTTGGGAAAAAATATTCTGAACGATAGGCTCCGTAACGGTTTCGACGTAACTATAACTAAGATCCACGGTCTTATATGTAGCAAAAGCTCTGACCATAAACACTATACAGATTGCTGTAACCGTCAGAACACTGATGTAATTCAAACCTTTCCTGATCGTTTTCTTAAACTCAGATCGTTCAATCAATGCGAACAGAAAGGGAATAATAAGCTGCATCTGATGTCCCATAAGCACATTAATATTTCGTTCTGTTGCAATAATATCAACAACATTAAATGCAAGGGGAACAAACAATAACAATGCAACCACTCCGCATTTTATTGTTATTTTATTTTTCAGGGCAATAATCAATACCACAATCAGCAGCAAAACAATGCAAAAAAAGATATTGCGATGGCAATTCGTATTGAAATAATACCTGAAAAAATCTTTATAGGCATTTCGAACAGACGAAAGCAGATTAGAAAGTACATTCCTCAATCCGATTTTGTCGGCACCACCATAGCTTGCAGCCGATACAGAATAATATGCTTTAAAAAACTTCCAAGAAAGCAGATACAGGCTTCCGCCAATTACTCCCATAATCAGGGCCGCACCACCTGTTTTAACCGTCTGTATTGCATCATTATCCTTGATCAACCGCAATATTAATGTACAGATGATTATTCCTGCCGCAAAACCCACATAAGATTGGTAACATCCCAGGCCAAGGGCCAGTAGGATCGCTGATATAACAATATAATATTTTTCCTTATGCCGGAGAATAAGATATGCCGATAATGTAGCTGTCAACAATGCTACTCCGTATGGAATCGACATATAAACGTATAAGTATTGTACCGCCACAGCAGAACAGACAACTATAGCAACCGTTGACAATACTGTAAAAACAGTACTTTTAATTTCCCATAGGCGAAGAATCAGTATTACTGAAAATGCCTGCACAAATGTACATACTACAATACAGAATGCTGGATTTACAACATTAAAGGTCGCTGAATTTATAAATCGTAAAAACCATCTTCCCAGTGACAAAGCCCAATTTGCATTCGTATAAATTAGATATCCCTCATTCAGCCAATCGGCTGTTCCATGGCTGTTCTTCAGGAATTCGAAATAACAGCAAAATGCCGCAAGAAACGCTGTAATGAAGACTATTTTAGATTGTTTTGAACATACCACATCTAGAATATCTGATTTCCAATGCGCAACTAACGTTTTTCTTAAGCTTTTTAGTTTTTCCATTTTCTCTCCTTAATGTGGCCGATGTTTTCTGACCTTTTGCTCTTGCTCAATAAAGACGGAGTTTTTGGCCTTCATCGTCCCATTTGGTCTTTTTCATATTGCCCAATGGGGACGGAGTTTTCCGGCTATTAATAACCGGGTCGGTATCCGCACGGTTTCGTCCCCATTCTCTCTAACACAATCCTATCTATGTGCCGGAATGATCTCCAACCAATATCCATCCGGATCCTCAATAAAATACACACCCATGGACCTATTCTCATAGCAAACACAGCCCATCTCCTTATGGTGTGCATAAGCCGCCTCAAAATCATCCGTATGGAAAGCCAGATGAAACTCACACTCACCCAGATCATAAGCCTGCGGATGATCCTTCAGCCAGGTCAATTCCAGCTCGAAATCACTCTCTGCATTGCCGATATACACAATGACAAAATCATCCGTCACCTTACGACGTTTCTCTGTCAGGCCAAGCGCCTCCTGATAAAACGCCAGAGACCTCTCCAGATCCGCTACGTTATAATTCTCATGCACCATCTTAAAATTCATTTCGAATACACTCCTTTAGTACACTATTTACTGTCTATCATTCCAATCTGTCTGCCGGTCCGATAATGCTCCGGATTCTCGATCCGCGTCTCATACGCTGGATATTCCCGCAAAAAAGTCTCCATGATCTGCGATTTATCCCAGTAATGCATCGGAAAAACATGCTTCGCCGGCACTTGTTTCAGAAAATACAGCATTCCGCGGGCATAATCCTTCTCCTGTCTCGGATCCAGCGGCACAAAAGCTATATCCACTTCTTTGCCTTTGATCCGATCAATCTCCGCCCGGTAACGCCCCGTCATGGAACGATTGTCCTGATCCGGTTCCCCTTCCCAGTACCAGTCATTGAGATCTCCGGCATGATAGATCACCCCTTCCGAAGTAGTCAGCAGAAAGGCAACACCCTGATCCGTAGAAAGCAGGGTATCCACGAGCGTACCATCCTCCAGCGAAAAACTCATATGTGCCCGCGCTTTCATCACCGGCACACCTTCCGGATATTTATTCTCACGGATATCCTTGCCGA
>JAEDGN010000108.1 GCA_016297495.1 Coprococcus sp. | reverse complement strand
ACCTGCCATACGTCGTTTCAGCTATCGCTGAAATAAAAGGCATCACACCGGAAGAAGTCATGGATGTAACATGGGAGAACGGGTGTAAATTGTATAGGCTAGAGACACGATAAGGTAAGAAACCAAATAGGCTGCGGAAAATGCAGGAATCGTTATATGTCATTGGCTTAAAGGGGAGGATTGGATGCGGCCGCTTATTAAAGTCTCTGCATGCGGCCTCACCCAAGAATATGAAAAAGAAAATCTATGTAAAGTGTTGTTAACACTTGCTTTGTTTATGGCTTTATTATAAAAAACAAATGTGGCGAAATTGTGATGGCTTTCTGAAAAGAAAGTGAAGAATATTAAGAGAAAGGTATTTTTGGATGGAAAAATTATCGAATCCTCAGAAAACCATAGAGATTATCAAAAAATATGAGTTTTGTTTTCAGAAGAAATTCGGACAGAATTTTCTTATTGATGGGCATGTGCTGGATAAGATTATTGCCGGTGCGGGTGTGACAAAGGATGATATGGTTCTGGAGATAGGACCGGGTATTGGCACGATGACACAGTATCTGGCGGAGGCGGCGGGATCTGTTGCAGCGGTGGAAATTGACCGGAATCTGCTTCCTATTCTGGAGGAAACGCTGGCAGATTATGATAATGTGTCGGTTATCCATGCGGATGTATTGTCTCTGGATCTGAATCAGCTGGTACAGGAAAAAAATGGCGGCAGGCCCATTAAAGTAGTGGCCAACCTGCCTTATTATATTACGACACCGATTATTATGGCACTTTTTGAACAGCATGTACCTATTGCCAATATTACGGTCATGGTACAAAAGGAAGTGGCAGCCCGTATGAAAGCAGGGCCTGGAACAAAGGATTACGGCGCTTTATCTCTGGCTGTTCAGTACTATGCTGAGCCGTATATCGTGGCCAATGTGCCTTGCAACTGCTTTATGCCGAGGCCGAACGTGGATTCAGCCGTTATCCGCTTGACGAAATATGATACACCGCCTGTAGCTGTCAAAGATGAAACACTGATGTTTAAAATTATCAGAGCTTCTTTTAATCAGAGGCGGAAGACGCTGGTCAACGGACTCTACAATTCGCCGGAATTATCCTTTACAAAGGAACAGATTGCAGATGCCATTGCAAAAGCGGGCCTGCCTCCTTCTATCAGAGGAGAAGCACTGACACTGGAACAGTTTGCAGAGCTGACAGACAGGCTGGCAGAAATACAGAAGTAATGAAATAAATTGTTTATTAAAATAGTAACCGCCATAGATGTTTTCTGGTATGTGTAAGGATGGAACATACAGATAACTTTTATGGCGGTTTTGTGTTTTAGAAAATATCAGGCATACGTAGGAATCCCTGTGGGCTGTGGAATAGGGCGGCCAATTTCCTGAGCTGTCTCAATCCACTCTTCAATTACTTTTTCTGAATTGGCAAGTGCTTCGGATGGTGTAGAACCATCAGCCATACATCCTGCCAACTCTGGTACACTCACAATCCATTTCTGATCCTCTTCGGACCAGGCAATAATACGTGTATATTTTGACATTTCTTATACCTCCAGGTTATATTTTTTATTTTGTCTTTCAGGTATAAAAATTTTACTCCGCTCATATGTTTAGAATAATTGCAATGAAGAGAGACAGCTATTTCTTTATGTCAGCGGCGGTGTCGGGAGGGAATGATCTGTGGCAGATTATCGGCGGTTTATATCTTATATGTATTTATATGAAAATGGAAGGAAGACAGTCAATAGTGGCTTTGTCAGGGTGGAAAGCCGGAACGGTCAATGCCGTGTTCATATTCATATGACAGGACTTTATGGATCGGAAAGTGAAAGCTATAAAGTTTTTATGTTGATACGTGAGACGGGCGGTTATGTCGGTGTGGATGCAGGAAGCCTTAGAATACGGCAGCAGGTGGGAGAACTTGATCTGTCAACGGACAGCAGCCGTCTCATGGGTACGGAGTATGGTCTGGATAGAGTATCAGGAATGGTGGTGTTAAGTGACGGAGGAAAACTTTATGGCACCCGGTGGGATGATGAATTGCTGGAGACAGAGTGCTTTGTTAGCATAGAGAAACTATCTGAAAAGCTGGTGCTGTTCTCTGTAAAAAAAGAAAAAGAGACAGATCCCATACCGGGAACAATGGCAGCGGGTTCTCTATCAGAAATAGAAGACAGCATGGAAAATGTTCCAGAACTGAAAATAGAGGATAATACAGAGAATGCCGTCAATGAACAAGATGCAATGTCCGTAGAAGGAACAGAAGAAGAAGCTGTTCAGATTACAGATCAAATAGTAGAAACAGAAGTGCAGCGGGAGAAGCGGCAGGAACTCCCAAATGCCTACGAGATTTTGCTTCAGCAGTTTCCGCAGATGTACCCCTTTGAGGATAACAGTATTGAAATCTGTGTCCGGCTGGATCTGCAGGATATCGGTATGCTGCCGATGCAGTGCTGGCTGTACGGCAGCAATAGCTTTCTGCTGCACGGATATTACTGCTACCGGCATTTAATTCTGGCGAGGACCCGTACACATACTATGGACGGGGAGGATGACGCGCCGGACTATATTCTTGGTGTTCCGGGCATCTGGCAGCATAGAGAGCAGTATATGGCATCCATGTTCGGCTTTGGAAACTTTAAACCGGTAAGCAGCGAGAACATGTGCGCCGGTGCATTCGGATACTGGTTTGTCAGTTTAAAATAAGAATAGTAAGAAGCTATCAACGCTGACAATGATTTTTTGTTGTCAGCGTTGTTTTTTTGTGCAGGTTTGATATATTAAACTATTTGTTTAAAATCACTTGACAACAGAAAAATATATTTTATAATAAATCTGTTTAGTAATAGTGAACTTGAAGTTTTATTGGAGGCGGCATTGTGGATATCGGTGCAAAGATTAAGCTGCTGAGGATCAAGAATCAGCTGACGCTGGAGGAACTGGCGAACCGGAGTGAGCTGACGAAGGGATTTTTGTCGCAGGTCGAGAGAAATCTGACTTCTCCTTCTATTGCGACACTGGAGGATATTCTTGAGGCACTCGGCACGACATTGGGAGAATTCTTCTCAGATGACAGAGATGAGAAGATTGTTTTTACAGCAAATGATTATTTTATTAATGAGCAGGAGGATTATGATATTTCTTATATTGTACCGAATGCCCAGAAGAATAGCATGGAGCCGATCCTGATCCGGCTTCATCCGGGCTGTGAATCGGAGAAATACGGTCCTTATGAGGCAGAAGAGTTCGGGTATGTCCTCCAGGGCCGGGTTGAACTGCATTATGGTAAGACTCAGTATAATATGAAAAAGGGGCAGACCTTTTACCTGAAGGGCGACAGGGAACATTATCTGAAGAATGCCGGTGAGACTGAGGCGAAGGTGATATGGGTTTCGAATCCACCTTCTTTTTAATACACGTGATAAGGGAGCAGACAAATGGAGAAAATTATCGAACTAAAGAATCTGACCAAGAATTTTGACGATCAGCAGGTACTAAAGGGGATCAATCTGGATATTCATCAGAATGAATTTCTGACACTGCTTGGACCAAGCGGGTGCGGCAAGACAACAACACTGCGTATTATTGCAGGGTTTGAGGAAGCCAGCAGCGGAGAGGTATTGTTTGACGGAATGGATATTTCTAAAATTCCGCCGTATAAGAGGGAGGTTAATACGGTTTTTCAGAAATATGCATTATTTCCTCATATGAATGTGTTTGAGAATGTGGCTTTTGGTCTGAATATCAAGAAGATGGACAAGGCTGTGATTAAGACAAAGGTGGATCGTATGCTGAAGCTGGTGGGTCTGGCAGATTATGGTTCGAAGGATGTTACACTTCTGTCCGGAGGTCAGCAGCAGCGTGTGGCCATTGCAAGGGCACTGGTCAATGAACCGAAGGTGCTGCTTCTGGATGAACCGCTGGGAGCACTGGATGCAAGGCTGCGTAAAGAGATGCAGACGGAGCTGAAGAAGATTCAGAAGGAAGTGGGAATTACATTTGTATTTGTCACTCATGATCAGGAAGAGGCACTCTCCATGTCGGATACGGTTGTAGTTATGAACGAAGGAACGATTCAGCAGATCGGAACGCCAATTGACATTTATAATGAGCCGGAGAATCGTTTTGTGGCCGGATTCATCGGAGAGTCAAATATTATTGAAGGTGTGATGGTGAAGGATTTCCTTGTGGCCTTTGACGGATTTGAATTTATCTGTGTGGATAAGGGATTTCCAGAGAAGGAGCCGGTGGATGTGGTCATCCGGCCGGAGGATATTGATATTGTCAAGCCTGAGAAGGCAAGCCTGAAGGGAACTGTGACTTCCGTGACCTTTAAGGGAGTTCATTATGAGATTATTGTTGCAACGAAAAACCGCGATTACCGGATTCACACGACGGATTATTTTGGTGTGGGACTGGAAGTGGGACTGACATTTACGCCGGAAGATATTCATGTTATGTGGCAGATGGGGAGTTACTAGATGAGACATTTTAAAAAATTAACGATACCGTATTTTGTCTGGTGTATGATTTTCATTTTTGTACCGTTGATATTGATCGCCATTTATGCCTTTACAACGGGCGGCAATGAAGTAAAGACACTGAATTTTACATTGTCGAATTTTGCGAAGATTTTTGAGTCTACTTATGTGAAAGTATTTTTAAAGTCCATGGAGATGGGGGTACTGACAACGGGCATCTGTCTTCTGGCCGGCTATCCGATGGCTTATATGATCTCAAAATGTCCTGAAGAGATGCAGGATATGCTGATTATGGCCGTGACAGTTCCAACCTGGATCAATATGCTGCTGAGAACCTATGCATGGATGAATATTCTGTCGGATAATGGTATTGTGAATGGGCTGCTGAGTCTGCTGGGTATCAATCCTGTGACCATGATGTATACCAATTTTTCAGTTGTAGTGGGTATGGTCTGCAATTTTATGCCTTTTATGATCATTCCGATACATACGTCGCTGCGGAAGATGGACAATTCACTGATCGAAGCGGCCATGGATCTTGGGGCCGATCCGTTCCAGACTTTCCGGAAGGTTGTGTTGAAGCTGTCCATGCCGGGTGTCATTAATGGCATTGTTATGGTGTTTTTGATGGCCATATCGGCTTTCGTTATTCCGAAGCTTCTGGGAGGCGGTCAGTATGTACTGATTGGTAATCTGATTGAATCACAGTTTGTTTCTGTGGGAGACT
>JAEDGN010000107.1 GCA_016297495.1 Coprococcus sp. | reverse complement strand
GCTGAGAGGGGATACATATGGTGCATAAACAGGAAATATTACGTCTGGAACATGTAAGCAAGACGTTTGAGCTGCGATATCACAAAACATTGCTTGCAGTAGATGATGTGAGCCTTTCACTCCATAAGGGTGTATGTACGGCCATTGTCGGAGAATCGGGATGCGGCAAAAGTACATTGGCCAGAATGGCGACATTGCTGGAACCGGTGTCTGTAGGTGCTGTTTTTTACAAAAATCAGCAGATAGCCGGTATGGTGGGCGGCTGTGAGCAATCCATTCGTGGTGAGGCCCTGAGACAGTACCGCCGCAATGTTCAGATGATTTTTCAGGATCCGGGAAGTGTATTCAGCCCCCGCATGAAGATTGGCACTTTCCTGATGGAGCCATGGATTCATTTTGAAAAGAAAAACAAAAAAGAGGCCAGGGAGCAGGCTTATTACGCGCTGCAGAGAGTGCATCTTGGCGAGGAATATTTCGACAAATATCCCCATCAGCTGTCCGGCGGGGAGCTGCAGCGTATTGCCATTGCAAGGGCCATTGCCCTGCATCCTGAGGTCCTGATCTGTGATGAGGCAACCAGTGCTCTGGATGTTTCCATACAGCAGGAGATCATTGCCCTTTTAAAAGAACATCAGGAAGAAACCCATTATGCGATCATGCTGATCAGTCATGATCTGGCACTGGCCGAGAATTTCAGTCAGCAGGTCGTTGTGATGTATCTGGGGAGAATCGTGGAAATCATGGATGGCGGTGCGCTGCGCAGGCAGGCCAGACATCCCTATACTAAAGCACTGCTGGCCTCGGTATTCTCCATCCGTGATGATCCGAATGAAGCCATCTATGTGCTGGAAGGCGAGCCGCCAAGCCCGACAGGGAAAATTACAGGCTGCGCTTTTTGCAACCGCTGTACGTGCGCAGAAGAAATCTGCAGAAAAGAAGTCCCTGTGTTAAGAACAATAGAAGGTGACCATCAGGTAGCCTGCCATCTTGTCTGAGATGGCAGGTTATTTTGTTGCTTTCTTAATGTTTTATGTTTATAATAAAAATGATTGCATAAACCGAAAAAAAGATTGAACGAACAGGAACAGAAGATAAATTATGGAGTGGAAGACATATTTTTATGAAACGATGATAAAGAGAGGCAGGCAGTATTATAATTCGGGCCGTGTGAAGCGCCTGCATTATACGAATGGTCAATGGACAGCTATTGTGAGAGGGAGCAGGCATTACAGCGTGAAAATCCGGCTGGATGGGAATGGGGAGATTCGGAGAATGTCCTGTGACTGCCCTTTTGCATATGGTGGAGAGAATTGTAAGCATATGGCGGCTGTTTTGATGGCCATTGAGGAAGAAGAGAAAAAAGATATTCAGGAAGAAGACGTACAGCAGCTGCAGCTGGATGCGGCTGAAACGGAAAAGGCTGTTTCGGTTCCTTTTCCTAAAATGGCGGCCAGAGGTGACTATATCTATTTTGATCTGAATTATATGGTGCGGGATATGGAGGTGTCTGATCGGGTCTGGTCTAAGGGCAGGCGGGCGTCGGTACAGGGAGATCTGCAGCTGGATCGTGTGGATATCGGCTATACATCCTCCTATTATGGCAGTGAACTGGTGGGAGTTGCCTATGGAACGGCCAGGCAGAAAAACAGAGAATATGGCATCAATATTTATTTTGATAAAGAAAAAATAAGATCGGCATCCTGTGGCTGTCCGGGATGTTCCGGGCGCTACGATGCGGGATTCAGCCGTTATTTTAATAAGATTTGTTCTCATGAAACGGCGCTTTTGTATCTTCTGGAGGATTACCTGATGAAATACAATCCGGGGGATGCAACGGATTCCACGGCGAGCAGATTGTTCCAGCATTATCAGACAAGGCATGCCAATCTGGTCAGGGCGGATCTGAATGAAAGAACCCAGATTCTGCATATAGAGCCGCGCCTGGAAGGCGGCAATGTCCTCAGTGTATCCTTCAGAACGGGAATAGACAAGCTCTATGTGGTGAAGAATCTGACAGAATTTGTGGAGCAGGTGGAGAATGGAAGTGAGGCTGTCTTTGGCACGAAGACAAGGATTAATTTTGCCGGCTGCCGGCTGGATGAAAAGTCGGAGAAGTATTTTCAGTTTATCCGGAAAGCAGTGAATGATGAATTGCGGCGGCAGGACAGATTGAACGGCAGAGCCGGCTATTATGACAGTACGGCGATTAAGGACAGTATTGCGCTGACAGGACCGTGGCTGGATGAATTCTATCGTCTGATCAAAGATGAAAAGACAGAGTATACTTTCTGGAATGGGGATGGCAAACAAAAAAGGATGATTGGCTGTGATGAGAAGACACCGGAGATCAGTCTGACTATTCGCCCGTGGAAGGATGACCGGGATATATTCCAGGGAGTACACGTTTATGGAACCATGGAAAAGCTGATGGAAGGCAATGAGGCTTATTATTATGTTGATGATGGAGTGAATTGCCTTGAGCGTGTCGGCCGTGAAGCGATGAAGGATATTCTCCCGCTGTACCGCATGTCAGGAAATGGCAGCATTTCCTTTGATGTGGGCAGAAAGTCTCTGTCCGAGTTTTACTATACAGTGCTTCCGATTTTCAGACAATATGGAACAGTTGTGGAAGAAAACAGGGACATGCTCGACAATTATCTTCCGCCGGAGGTCTGTTTCAGATTTTATCTGGATGCAGAGGAAGAAAATCTGCTTTGCCGTGCAGATGCGGTATATGGGGAAAAGGCCTTCTCTATTATAGACACGCTGAAAGAAAAAGGCGATGATTACAGAGATGCTGTCAGGGATATGAACAGGGAAGCGGAGGCAGTATATCGCGTGACCAGGTATTTCCCGGAAATAGATATACAGGAAGGTGTCTTCCACTGCGGAAGAGAAGAAGAGAAAATCTATCAGGTGCTCAATCAGGGACTTGATGAGCTGATGGCATTTGGTGAAGTGCATACCACGGAACGGTTTAAACGGCTGAATATCCGACGTATTCCGAAAATATCTGTTGGTGTGTCTATAGAGAGTGATCTGCTGCAGCTCACTGTCGGCTCTGAAGAATTGAGCCGGGAGGAGCTGCTGGAGGCATTGAACAGCTACCGCAGAAAGAAAAAATATTTCCGGTTAAAAAACGGCAGTTTTGTGAATATTGAGGGAGACAGCATAGAGATACTTGGAGAACTGATGGAAGCGATGCATGTCACTCCAAGGGAATTTGTCCAGGGAAAGATGCAGTTCCCGGTTTATCGGGCCCTGTATCTGGATAAAATGCTGGAGCAGAGCAACGGTATTTATTCGAAGAGGGACAGCCATTTCAGGCGATTGGTGAAAGAATTCAAGACTGTCAATGATTCAGATTATGAGATACCGGAGTCACTGCAGAAGATTATGCGTAATTATCAGATTGCCGGCTATAAATGGCTGCGGACATTGGAAGCCTGCCATTTTGGCGGTATTCTGGCCGATGATATGGGACTTGGCAAGACGCTGCAGATGATTGCTGTATTACTGGCATGGAAGAATGAAGGGCGCAGGGGTACTTCCCTGATTGTGTCACCGGCATCTCTTGTCTATAACTGGCAGGAGGAACTGAGCCGTTTTGCCCCTCAGCTGAATGTCTGTATGGTGACGGGAACGCAGAAGGAGCGCTCAGAAAAGCTGAAGCATTATGGGGATTATGATGTGCTGGTGACTTCCTATGATTTGTTGAAGAGGGATATTGCGGGGTACGAGGACTGCAGCTTTCTCTGTCAGGTGCTGGATGAGGCACAGTTTATTAAAAATCATACAACAGCGGCTGCAAAAGCAGTCAAACTTATACACAGTAACATAAAATGTGCATTGACGGGTACACCTATAGAAAACAGACTCAGTGAAATGTGGAGTATCTTTGATTTCCTGATGCCGGGATTTCTGTATGGATATGATGTTTTCAAAAAGGAAATAGAAACACCGATTGTGAAAAATCAGGATAAGGATGCCATGGAGAGATTGAAGCGCATGGTATCACCGTTCATTTTGCGCAGACTGAAAAAAGATGTGCTGAAGGATCTGCCGGATAAACTGGAGAAGGTACATTATGCCAAGTTCGACAATGCACAGCAGAAGCTGTATGACGGTCAGGTTACCCATATGCAGATGATGCTGGAGCAGCAGCAGGATTCCGATTTTGGCCGAGAAAAACTGAAAATACTGGCTGAATTAACACGGATCCGTCAGATATGCTGTGATCCGTCTCTGATTTATGAGGATTACAAGGGCGGTTCTGCTAAACGGGAGGCCTGTATGGATCTGATTCAGCAGGGAATTGAAGGCGAGCATAGAATGCTGATCTTTTCTCAGTTTACCTCCATGCTGGAATTACTGGAGAAGGAGCTGGATGACAGACGGATTCCATATTATAAGATCACAGGAGAGACACCGAAAGAAAAAAGAATTCAGATGGTGCATGATTTTAATGAGGGGGATACGCCGGTATTCCTGATTTCACTGAAGGCGGGCGGCACCGGACTGAATCTCACAGGTGCCGATATGGTCATTCATTATGATCCATGGTGGAATCTGGCAGTACAGAATCAGGCAACGGACAGGGCCCACCGGATCGGACAGACCAACACGGTGACGGTCTATAAGCTGATAGCCAAAGATTCTATTGAGGAAAAAATATTGAAAATGCAGGAGACAAAGAAGAATCTGGCAGAAGAGATTTTGTCCGGAGAAACAGGAGGTCTTTCTGAGCTCAGCAAAGAAGAACTCATGGAGTTACTTGCTGTGTAGAAGTAATGTAAAAAAACATAAAAAAACTGTTGACAAATCTTTTACTATAAGGTATTATAAATATCGTCGCTGAGGTCATCAACGACGGTAAGCCCAGATAGCTCAGTCGGTAGAGCAGAGGACTGAAAATCCTCGTGTCACTGGTTCGATTCCGGTTCTGGGCACGTGTCCTTGAATATTAGGACGTATAGGTCAGAAATAGACCACAATGCAGGTGTGGTTCAATGGTAGAACATCAGCCTTCCAAGCTGAATACGTGGGTTCGATTCCCATCACCTGCTCTACGATATCGCTTCGATATCAAATGCGCGAGTGGCTCAGTTGGTGGAGCACGACCTTGCCAAGGTCGGGGTCGCGGGTTCGAGTCCCGTCTCGCGCTCTTCTTTAAAATAACAGGGTATCCATTATATGGATACCCTGTTATTTTAAAACGAG
>JAEDGN010000106.1 GCA_016297495.1 Coprococcus sp. | reverse complement strand
GATATACTAACCAAATATCTCTGCCCATACCGGCCATGTAAATAGAAGCCAGCCGATGACAAACAAGATAGCATGCTTCGCTTCACGATGAACCGCAACAAATTCCCGTATCAACGCACTCGGCCAGTAATAGGCAGCCACATGGGCTCCGATTCCCGTACACTGAAGATCAATTTTCCGGCAGTAACGCAGAGCCCGGTAAACATGATAGTTGCTTGTTACAAGCGCTGTATAATGACGCCCCGGACGGGCATCAATGATCTTTTTTGAATTCTGAAGATTTTCCAAAGTTGTGGTTGACTGATCTTCCAAAAGAATTTTATCCCGGGGAATACCACATTTTAATAAATACTGTGTCATGGCCTCAGCTTCCGAACAGGCTTCATCTGCGCCCTGACCGCCGGACGGAATCAGATATCTCTAAAATCATCCATCGTATTTCATCCCCCCACTTTTATTACTTCCAGATCTTTGGCTGATACTGCATATCTGAAACATTATATACAGTAATAAATGCCTTGGGATCTTCACGATTGATATAAGCCATTAATTGCTGATATTCACTTTTATCCACAATCGTGATGATCTCATTGTGCTTCTGCATATTATAAGCACCGATGGCTTCATAAATCGTCGCCCCGCTGTGCAGATCATGAATGATAAACTGTCTGACCGCTTCTTCTTTCTCTGTAATAATGCAGACACGCCGCTTGATATTGTGATCAAAAATAAAATGATCCAGTACGATTCCATTGAAATAAGTACCAAGAATACTCAATACCACCGTCTTTTTATCATAAACAAGAGCAGCTGATAATGCGACACACATTCCGGAAAGTGACATCGCCTTTCCCAATTCCATATGCAAATACTTATTCATGATCTTGGCAACAATATCCAAACCGCCGGAAGATGCATTTCTATTAAATAAAATACTTAACCCCACACTGACAACCAGAATATAGCAGATCACATCCAGCTCCTGACTGCCTGTTAGAGATACATAACCATCAAATATTTTTTCAAAAATACCGATAAAGACAGGAAGCAAAATACTTGTATACACAGTCTTCGCCCCGAATTCCCTGCCGCATGTCAAAAAACCTATGAGCAGAAGTACTACATTCAAAATCATTGTGATCGCTGACACCGGCAAAGGCACAAAATTGGAAAGTACAATACTCAGACCGGAAATACTGCTGACGGATGTATGACTCGGTACCAGAAAAAAGTAAACGGCTGCTGCAATAATCGCCACAGCCACAGTCAATATCACAATTTCCCTGACTATTTCTATATTATTTATTTTTTTCTTCATTTTTCACAAATTCCTTCTGTTTTTTGTTTCACATAGCTACATTATAGCATGTACACGTAACAGAGAAAAGGCGATTGCGCATAAAAATCAGGGAGACTGTACCTCAAAATGAGCCGCAGCCTCCCTGTCCAGGACTGTTCATTATTAAAATGCCACCACAATTCCGCCATCATTGGCATACATCGTAGCGACTCCCGCTGTATCCACAATAATTACTTCTTTAAACGCATAATGCTTTTCTATTTCCACTTTTAACCATTTCGCGCGTTCCAGACAATTGCAGTGAGCAATAGCCAAAACCTTCTCAGTCGGATGAATGACATTTTTCCCGATATGCTCCACCATCTTCGCAAGTGCCTTCTTCATACCGCGTCCCATATCCAGCTGCTGGATCGTACCTTCCGGTGTAGAACTCATGACCGGCTTAATATTTAATACATTGACCAACGTTGCCTTCAGCCCCGTCAGTCTTCCGTTCTTCCTCAGGGTCTCCAGAGATTCCAGAACAAACAGTGTTGTCTGCTCGCTTATATAGTTCTCTACCTCTTTAACTACTTCTTCAAAAGCCTTTCCCGCAGCCAGACATTCCTGAAGCTTCATCAGAATCAATGTCTGTCCCGCAGATGCAGAACAGCTGTTAAACACATGTATCCTCTTCTCCGGGAATTCTTCCTTCAGCAAATCTGCTGCCAGTTTAGCGCTATTATAAGAACCACTGAGTTCCGCGGAAAGCGTAATGCCATAGGCATCCTCCGAATCATAACCAAAAGCCTGCATATATGCATCCGGAGACGGACAGGCTGAAGACGGAGCATCCGGACTGGCTGCCACCTTTCTCAGGAATTCTGCCTGATTGAAAGTATCATCATCAACAATTCTCTCTTCTCCCACGATCAGAGTCAACGGCACCAGTGCTATATTTTTATCTTCTTTCATAGAAGGGGTCCTATCTGTACAACTGTCTACCGCAATATGATAAGCCATGTAATTATCCTCCTGAACATTCCTTTTTGTTTCACATAGTTTTAATTACTATATATCATAGCATACCATACATCTTTTGAAAAGCAAAAGTTTTTCGATATTAAATATCACTTCCGAAAAATACCGCTTTATTTATGACAGCCCGCTTATGAATACCTGTTCCAATAAGCCCATTTTCATCATATGCATTGACATTAAATGTAACCTTTTTGCCGCTGACTTCTTTGATTTCCACCTCACAGCGAACCTTTTTGCCGCAAGGTGTTGAGGCCAGATGTTTAACATCAACCGACATGCCAACAGATCCCTTTCCATCTTCCAAACACTGTTCCATCAGTTTTGCACAGGTCAGTTCCATCATATTGATCATGCTCGGAGTAGAAAAAACAGGCGGCAAATCAATTGCCGGAAGCTGCGGATCATTGTGATTGGCAAGCATTCCCTCCGTCACAACAATTTCTGTCTCAAATTTCATTCCTACTTTCATTTCCATCATAGTATCCTCCTCATGTAAAATAATCCTTTAAAACAAAGTCCGTTTTTATATCTATAATAATAACAGAAATTATGCCAATATCAAATTCTTTTGTAAGAACTTTTTTCGTTGCCCACACCCATTTATTTGATTTAAAAAAAATTATGTGATAAGATATCCACAGATAATCATATAGCGATAAATAGAAAAGGAGCAAATTCATTATGCAAACATTATCGAAAGAAGTCGAACAGCTTTTTCACTATTTACAAAACGGTACATCCGCTTTCCATGTAGTGAACCACACAAAAAAAGTTCTATCCGAAGCCGGTTTTACAGAATTGAAGCTTAAAGATGCATGGGAACTGGAAAAGGGCGGCCGCTATTTCTGCATTCCTTTTGATACGACCCTTTATGCTTTCACCATCGGAGAAAAATGCGATTTTTCAAACGGCATCCATATCGGCGGCGCACATACAGATTTTCCTGCTATTAAGATCAAACCAAACCCTGAGATTTTTTCTCATGGATATATGCAGCTGAATACAGAAGTATATGGAGGACCGATTCTCAACACATTTTTTGACCGTCCTCTATCCCTGGCTGGTAAAGTTGTTACAAAAGGAGCGCATTACGATCAGCCTGTCAGTCATCTGATCGACCTGAAACGTCCCGCTCTCTATCTGCCGAATCTGGCTATCCATATGAATCGCGCCATCAACGATAACGGTGCCCCAATTGATAACCAGAAGCATCTGCTTCCTATTCTTGGCACACTGAATGAATATCTGAACAAAGATACTACCTTCATGGAACTCCTGGCCAGAGAACTGCATGTGGATGCTGATGATATACTGGATTATGATCTGTGTATCTACAACCTTGATCAGCCGGAACTGGTAGGCTTCGCTGAGGAATTCATATCTGCACCACGCCTTGATGACATTACCTCTGTATGCGCATTAATTCATGGATTGATTGAAAGCCGCAATACAGATCGTGTGAATATGGTCTGCCTCTTCGATAATGAAGAGATTGGCAGTCTGAGCAAACAGGGCGCTGACTCATCTCTGCCTTCCATTATCATAGGCAAGATCTGGCAATTCTTCGGCAGAACCCAGATTGACTGTATGGCAGATATCTCCGATGGCCTGATGCTGTCAGTTGACGTAGCCCATGCCTACCATCCAAATTATTCGGGTTCCCAGGATATCACCAATTATCCAATTATGAACGGCGGTTTTATCCTGAAAACAGCCAGCAATCAGTCTTATACCTGGGACTGTGAGATTCTGGCTTCCCTTATTGCTTTATGTCAGCAGGAAAATATTCCTTATCAGCGTTTTGTAAAGCATTCCAATACCAAGGGCGGAGGCACCATCGGTTCTATCATATCCTCCCATCTGCCGATGCGAACGGCTGATATTGGTGCCGGACTGCTGGCCATGCATTCCAGCCGTGAGATTATGGGCAAGGACGATCAGACGGCACTGACCCGTTTTGTCCGTGCATTTTTTACAGAATAGAGCGCTCACACCAATTACAGAACTTATATAGTAAATGCTTGATAAAATGCTAATGCCGGTATGTACAGCAAACAGAAGGATTGTGCTGCACATACCGGCATTACTTTTTTCCCTATTCAATTCCCAGAAGGTCACACAATGACAGCACATATATCTGTCCTGCATTGACAACATCTTCTATATCAACATTCTCATTCGGTCCATGAATGCCTTCTGTATTGGCCGGACCATACTGGATCGTCGGTACTCCCTGCATACGGTATTCTCTTGCATCACTGCAGGCCCACTGCCATGCCGGATACACGGTGATACCCCAGATTGCTTCCGCGTTCTTTTTAATTGCCTTCACGATATCAGAATCATCCAGTGTAACATTCGCTTCACTCTTCCAGCGAAGCTCATACTCAACGCCTGTCACACCACTTACTTTGATCATTTCTTTTACGGCATTCTCAATTTCTTCATGATCCACACCATATGGCAGTCGGCAATCGATGGTCGCCTCACAATAATCCGGCACCATATTCGGGCGAGTACCGCCTGAGATCAGACCCACATTGGCAGACACATGATTAATGACATTGCCGATACCAGGAACACCCAGTTCTTTTTCTGCCACCATCTGGGAGTTGGCCAGAGACTGCAGCAGATAATCCGGATAATGCCCTTCTATTTTTGTCAGCAAATCAATATGTGTCAATACCCTGTTAAGCTTCAGAATGGCATTATCACCTTTATAATTGCCAAGACTTCCATGGGCTGACTTACCAACAGATTTAAAGATAATATGAAGATTGCCCTTCTGGCCGGATTCTATCGTCCAGTTGGAAGTCGGCTCTGCAATAATAGCCGCATCTGCCCCTTTTGCATATCCCTGCTCACACAGCCATGTCGTGCCGTACTCACTTCCGCTTTCCTCATCCGACACGATATGAAGGCGAATATTGCCTTTCAGCTTGGCACCTGAATCCTTTAACACTTTCATAGCAAAAAGAAT
>JAEDGN010000105.1 GCA_016297495.1 Coprococcus sp. | reverse complement strand
AAAAACATAGAGGGAAGCAGGAGGCAGTGATGGATTTTTTGGATGATAATGTGCGAAGTGACCTGGTGATCGAGTATGCGGAACAGTTTTATAACAGCAGTGAACAGAAGGGTAAAAGGATGTCCGGCGTGGAGATGAGGGAGAGTGAGGAAACATCTTACGGAATTAAAGTGACGGATGTGCAGATTACGAACGAAAATGGCGAGAGATCCATTGGCAAGCCCATTGGGCAGTACATTACTGTGGAAGCTGTAAACCTGCCGGATGGCGGTGATGATTATCATAGGGCAGTAACAGGGGTTCTCATGTCACAGCTTCGGAAATTGCTGCCGGATATTGAAAATCAAAAGATTCTGGTGGCAGGTATCGGCAATCGTGATATTACACCGGATGCTTTGGGCCCGTTGGTGGCAGAGCATTTATTTATTACCAGACACCTTTTTGAACAGTATGGAAAAGATTCTGAAATTGTCAGGGGAATGGGGAATGTCAGTGCGGTCATACCCGGTGTCATGGCTCAGACTGGCATGGAGACAGCGGAGATTCTCCATGGACTTGTGAGTGAAATCAGACCGGATGTACTTATTGCTATTGATGCTTTGGCGGCCAGAAGCATCCGCAGACTGGTGACTACCATTCAGCTGACAGATACGGGCATTCATCCGGGAGCAGGTATCGGCAATCGGCGGTATCGACTGACAGAGGAGGTGCTGGGGATACCTGTCATTGCCATCGGTATGCCTACCGTTATTGATGCGGCTACCATTGTGGCTGATACCATGGAATCTCTGATTGGTGTGTTGAATAAGAGTCCGATCCTCCAGAAAGCAGCCAGAGCAACGGAAGAATTTAACCACGAAGAAAAATATCTGCTTATGAGAGAACTGATGGAACCACAGATGACAAATCTGTTTGTTACACCGAAAGATATAGATGAGGCTGTCAGCAGGATCAGCTATACCATCTCTGAGGCTATTAATTCTCTGTGTCATCATGTGTAGGATTGTACTCAATATGGAAGAATTCGAATATACTGTATAGAAGTGGACAATGGTATATGGGATGAGACAGGACGCCCTTCTCGAGAAGTGAATGCTGAGGCAGGGATACAGGCTGGCAGTAAGGAGGGATTGCACATGAAACGAAAGCTGACAGGTTTGCTGCAATTGTGCGCTTGGGTAATGATCGGACTGCTGGCTGTTGATATTGGTATACAGCTTGGCCGGATATATAAGAATGGGGTTAAAAACCCGGGATTGAATCTGGATCAGTGGATAGAGCGTGTTGTCTGTTCTGCTTCAGATATGGCCTGTCCTGCGGCGGCCTATGTCAGATCCGGAAATGGCAGGGAACTGGTATCGGAGTATTATCCATCTCAGGAGGATATGGAGGCTGTTGCAGATGAGAATACAGCTGCATTATTGGAGGATATGGAAGGAGAAAATGCGGAAGCTGTCCGGCAGGCAGAGGCGGAAGTCCCGGCGGCAGAGGCGGAGTCTGAAGCAGAAACGGAGAAAAATCAATATGTGGAAACGCTGGCCGGCGTGCCCACAGGGGAGATTTATTCGGAGAAATCCCTGATGGATTATGATTTTTTGCTCAGTCATTTTTATCTGGTGGATCCTTCTACGGCTGCCAGCTCATCCCTGATCAATGGTTCGGAGCTTCTTCAGCAGGATATGACGATAGATCTGACAGGTGAAGATCCGAAAATATTAATTTACCATACGCATTCGCAGGAAAGGTATGCAGATAGTGAAGCGGGAAATCCGGATGATACGGTGGTGGGGGTAGGCAGTGAACTGGCAAAAGTTCTGGAGGAGAAATATCATGTGCCGGTTTATCATGATCTGTCGGTATATGATATGCAGGATGGTAAGGAAGACAGAAATATGGCATATTCTCAGGCTGCTGTGTCAGTTCAGAACATACTGGATGAAAATCCATCCATTGAAGTCATACTGGATTTACATAGAGATGGTGTTCCTGATGATGTGCATCTGATAACGGAAATCAATGGAAAAGAAACGGCACAGATTATGTTTTTGAATGGTTTGTGCCGGGATTCCAATGGTGATGATAATAATTTTATCGGTAATCCCAATCTGGATGGCAATCTGGCCTTCAGCCTCCAGCTTCAGCTGAAAGCCAAAGCCTATTTTCCGGATTTTGTGAGACATATTTATCTGCGCGCTTACAGATATAATATGCATTTTAAGCCCCGGTCGTTACTGGTGGAGGTGGGGGCTCAGAATAATACATCAGCTGAGGCGAAAAATGCCATGGAGCCGCTGGCGGATATTCTTTATGCTGTTCTTACAGGCAAATAAGGAATGTGTTTTGTGGTAAATAACAGCTTGTACAATTTTGCCGGGGTATGCTATACTTATTCCAGTGAACAGCAGGAGGAATGATAAAGTGCATATAGATCAGAGTAAAATAAGGAATTTTTGTATTATTGCCCATATCGATCACGGCAAATCAACGCTGGCTGATCGTATCATAGAGAAGACAGGAACTCTGACCAGCCGTGAAATGCAGGCCCAGGTACTGGACAATATGGAACTGGAGCGTGAGCGTGGTATTACCATTAAATCCCAGGCAGTACGTATTGTATACAAAGCTCAGAATGGTGAGGAGTATATTTATAATTTGATTGATACACCGGGACATGTGGATTTTAATTATGAGGTATCACGAAGCCTGGCTGCCTGTGATGGTGCTATTCTGGTGGTGGATGCTGCCCAGGGAGTGGAGGCTCAGACATTGGCCAATGTCTATCTGGCTCTGGATCATAATCTGGATGTGATGCCGGTCATCAATAAGATCGATCTGCCGAGTGCAGATCCGGAGAGAGTTGTCAATGAGATCGAGGATGTCATTGGTATCGAGGCTGAGGATGCACCCAGGATTTCAGCTAAAAATGGTATTAATATAGAAGAAGTGCTGGAGCAGATTATCGAGAAGATCCCGGCTCCGACGGGAGATGAGAATGCACCGTTAAAGGCATTGATTTTTGATTCCGTTTATGATCCATATAAGGGAGTCATTGTCTTTTTCAGAGTGCGCGAAGGCAGGATCGCAAAAGGAACCCGTGTGCGTATGATGGCTACAGGTGCTGAATTTGACACTGTTGAGGTGGGCTATTTTGGCGCAGGGCAGTATATTCCATGTGATGAACTGACAGCCGGTATGGTGGGCTATATGGCAGCCAGTATCAAGAATTTGAAGGATACGAGAGTTGGTGATACGATCACAGATGCCAATGATCCATGTAACGAACCGCTGCCGGGCTACAAGAAGGTGAACCCGATGGTTTATTGCGGCCTTTATCCGGCTGATGGAGCCAAATATCCGGATCTGAGGGATGCCCTGGAAAAGCTGCAGCTCAATGATGCCTCCCTTTTCTATGAGCCGGAGACATCCATTGCCCTTGGCTTTGGTTTCCGATGTGGTTTCCTTGGATTGCTTCATCTGGAGATCATTCAGGAGAGACTGGAGCGTGAGTACAATCTTGACCTGGTAACAACGGCACCGTCCGTTGTCTACAGAATTCACAAGACCAACGGGGATATGATCGAACTGACCAATCCTTCCAATATGCCGGATCCGTCTGAGATCGAATATATGGAAGAACCGGTGGTGTCAGCGGAGATCATGGTAACGACGGAATTTATCGGGCCGATCATGGATCTTTGTCAGGAACGCCGTGGTGTTTATCTTGGTATGGAATATATGGAGACAACGAGAGCTTTATTGAAATATGAACTGCCGCTGAATGAGATCATCTATGATTTCTTCGATGCATTGAAATCCCGTTCCAGAGGCTATGCTTCCTTTGATTATGAGCTGAAGGGTTACCAGCGTTCCGAATTGTGCAAGCTGGATATTCTGGTTAACAGGGAGGCGGTGGACGCTTTGTCCTTCATTGTGTTTGCCGATTCTGCCTATGAGCGGGGCCGGAAGATGTGTGAGAAGCTGAAGGAGGAGATTCCGAGGCAATTATTCGAGATTCCGATTCAGGCAGCCATTGGAAGTAAGATCATTGCCCGTGAGACAGTCAAGGCCATGCGTAAGGATGTACTTGCAAAATGTTACGGCGGTGATATCACACGTAAACGGAAGCTTCTGGAAAAGCAGAAGGAAGGCAAGAAGCGTATGCGCCAGATCGGCAATGTAGAGATACCGCAGAAGGCTTTCATGAGTGTCCTGAAGCTGGATGATAAATAAGATGGCGGGCCGTAATAAGCGGCCGTTGGGACTGTACCTGCATTTTCCATTTTGTGTGAGAAAATGCAGGTATTGTGATTTTCTCTCATTTTCCGCCGATGAGACGGCAAGAACAGCTTATCTGAAACGGTTATCGGAGGAAATCGCCTGGCGGAGTCCGCAATATGAACAATATCAAATAGAAACAATATTTATTGGCGGAGGTACCCCATCTTTGATGACTGGCGGTCAGCTGGCGAAGCTGATGGAGAATATATTCAGGAATTTTGACGTCAGCCATCATGCTGAGATCACCATGGAATGTAATCCGGGAACAGTGGACAGGGATAAGCTGAAAACATTCAGAACAGCTGGTATCAACCGATTGAGTTTCGGCCTTCAGTCTATGAATAACAGAGAACTTCAGTATCTGGGGCGTATTCACACAGCAGAACAGTTTATTGGCAATTATAAAGCGGCCAGACAGGTGGGCTTTGACAATATTAATATTGACCTGATGTCAGCTTTGCCGGGACAGACGACGGCTTCCTGGCTGGATACCCTAAGGAAGACAGCAGAACTGGAACCGGAGCATATTTCAGCTTATAGCCTGATTATTGAGGAAAATACACCTTTCTGGGAGATATATGGATGTATGGATGATAAAGATATGGGGACAATGGATGCCCGTGATAAATCCATCCTTCCCCTGCCTGACGAGGACAGTGAGCGGCAGATGTATCATCTCACGAAAGCAGAACTGGCTGCCAGAGGCTATGAACGGTATGAAATATCCAATTATGCCAGACAGGGGTTTGAATGCCGGCATAACCTGACCTACTGGTATAGAGGCGATTATCTTGGCCTGGGATTGGGCGCTGCAAGTATGGTAGATAACCAGCGCTTTTCCAACACCTGTGATATGTACACATATATGAAACAATGGGATGCAGCGAATGTGGAGAATGTGGATATCAGGGCTCAGATGGAAGAAACGATGTTCCTGGGACTGCGCTGTACGAAAGGAATCAGTCTAAAACAGTTTGAGAATAATTTCGGGAAAAATGTACTGTCCGTTTACAGTGATGTAATTCAGAAATATACCAATCAAGGGTTTATGGTCTATGATGTGGATGCAGACAGGTTGTATATGACAGACAAAGGGATGGATGTCAGCAATTGGATTCTGGCAGATTTTCTTCTG